>CAZIXH010000046.1:0-6765 GCA_964543055.1 uncultured bacterium | reverse complement strand
CACCACAGCCACTCCCCCAGTAAGTTAAGGGCCAGCAGCGTGCGGAAGAACATGAGCCCCGGCGCACGGGCCACCAGGGGCGACGTAAAGGTGTATTCAGGGGCTTTAGTGCGAATGTGGCCACAGGGGCCCCCGGGGGGCTGGACAACAAAGCCCATAAACGAGAGGGCGGCTTCGGTAAAAATCGCCCCGCCGATAGCCAGGGTGGCGTTCACAATCAGCGGAGCCAGGGTGTTGGGTACCAGGTGGCGGAACATGATGCGGGCCTCTCCAGCTCCCAGAGCCTGGGCGGCGGTGGTGAATTCTTGTTCCCGCAGGCTCAGCACCGCCCCACGGATAAGCCGGCCCGTCCCGATCCAGCCAAACAGCACGATGATGGTGATGATGATAAACACCGAGGCCGACTCCCCAAACACACCCTGAGCCCACTGGCCCACCGCCCCCTGGGTGTCCCGCAAGAGCGCTGAAAGCACCAGTAGCAGCGGAAGCTCGGGGATGGTCAGCATGAAGTCCATGAAGCGCGAAATAGCGATGTCCAGATCGAGCTTACCCTGACCAAAAAGCCCCCAAACAGCAATGAACAACACCACCCCCCAAACCAGCACCAGTCCCAGCAAAGAAAGGACATTGTTCAGGGATGCGGTACCTGCAAACAGGGCCTGCACATTGGAGCCAGATAGTACCCAGGCCAGGTCCGCTACCAGAAACAGCAACAAGTACAGCAAAACCCAGGAAATCACCCGCCAGATGGCAAAGGGCCAGGGGCTCCAGCCGCCTGCCAGCTTGGCCAGCGGGCCTGCATAGAAGCGCAGTGGTCTACCCGAGAAATACCCAGCAATCACCCCCAGGGTGGTTCCCAGCAAGGCAGCCGCAAAAGCAGCCACAAACCCCACCAGAAGGGAGATACGTGCGCCATAGATGATGCGGGAAAGCATGTCACGACCCAGCTCGTCGGTGCCCAGCCAGTGTTCGGCCGAGGGGCCACGGAAGTAGAAGTCGGCCAGGTTATCACCAGTAGGTTGGGCGGTTGGGTCGTAGGGTGCAATCCAGGGGGCAAAAATCGCCATCAGCACCAAAGCGATCACCACCCCCAGTGAAAACATCGCAGCTTTGTGCTTTTTGAAGCGGCGCCAGGCCAGGGACCAGGTTGACTGGGATTTTTGTTGAGAAGCAGCAGCAACGGCAGCCATAAAACCCCCTAACTATAGCGGATGCGGGGATCCACCACCGCATACATCAAATCGGCTAACAGGTTGAAGGTCGCCGTGAGCAACGCCAGGAAGGCCAGGGCCGCCATCGCCACATTGTAGTCTTTTTCCACCAGCGAGTCGAAAATGGCTCGGCCCATACCAGGATAGGAGAAGATGGTCTCGGTAATCACTGCCCCGCCAAAGACCCCCGGAATCGCCAGTCCCACCAGGGTCACGATGGGAATCAGCGCATTACGCAGGGCATGCTTATAGAGCACAATGCGCTCACCCAACCCCTTGGCCCGGGCGGTGCGAACGTAATCCTGGTTCAAGACCTCGAGCAGGCTCGCCCGCATATAGCGTGTCCAGGAGGCCATCTGAATGGTGGAGAGGGCCAATACCGGCAAGACCAGCTTGAAGGCCCAGTCGCCAATAAACTGAAAAAAGCTAATCTCGCCACGGGTTACCTGTACCCATTGGAAATCAGAGATGCTTTGTACTGGGAAGCGCGGAAACCAGGGTAATTGTTCTGGAAGCCAGACCGCAAAAACAAACAGCAACAAAATCCCCAAAAAGAAGATGGGCATGGAGAAGCCCACGAAGGACATGAAGGTAATGGCATAGTCGGCTCGGCTGTACTGCCGGACTGCCGAAAAAATACCCACCGGGATGGCCACCAGCAAAGCCAGGGTCAGAGCCGCACCCGAGAGTACGAGCGTGCGCGGCAAACGCTGGCCAAAAATAATCTGTCCGGCCGGGGAAGCATAGGTGCGGGACTGCCCAAAATCACCCTGCAGGGCCCGCCCAAGCCACTTGAAATACCGGACATAAACGGGCTGATCGAGGCCATAGGCCCGGCGCAGTTGCTCCAATTGCTCGGCGGTGATGCGAGGGTTCTGCTGGCGCAGTTCGTCCAGCGGGTCTCCGGGTTGGAGGGCCAACAAAGTGAAGATCACTACAGAGGCTGCAAACAACAACGGGATCATTTGCAGCAGTCGGCGAATCGTGTAAGCAAACACAGGCCCATATTACCGCTCCATGACCTTTTTTGTATCTGTGAGCACCCTCCCCCCTTATCCACCGATTGGTGGATGTTTCGTTGAGGAAAGCAAATCCCCCTCTGCCGGGAGGGGGTTAAGACCATTTGATGTGTATTTACTTGATGGGTTGGCCGTACTTGGCCTGGTCGTAGACCTTTTGGGCCCCTCTGGACTGCCAGCCGATGAGCCAGGGCTCAATGGTGGGGTAGGCCGAGTTAGCGAAGGTAGAAGAGGTGTAGTTGAGCAAGCCTACCCGGAAAACCCGGGCATCTGACTGGAAGTAAAGCGGAATCATGGCAACTTCGTTGGCCCAGATCTCCTGCATACGGGCAAAAAGCTGCTTGCGGCGGTTGACATCGAACTCGAGCACTGCCTGGTTGCGCAGGCGATCAAACTCCTCGTTGCACCAACCGCCAAAGTTCAGGCCACGGAAGCCGTTATCGCGGGTCGGGACATACACCAGCTTTCCTTCATCGTCGCGGCAGGCCGAGCGCACCCCATCATCAGCCTGACCCATGCTGAAGGCGAAGTGCAGGAAGCCCGTCCAGGTACCTTCCTGGGCCCTGGCCCGGTACTGTGCACCCAGTACCACCGCGCTGGGTGCATTGTTGATGCGGACGGCGATGCCCACCTGGCGGTAGTTTTCGGCCACGAACTGCTGGATGCGCTCACGCACCTGGTTGCCGGCAGTGGTGGCCCACTCGATTTCGAAGCGCACGGTTCGACCATCCACAGTACGCTGCAGAATACCGTCCGGCCCAGGGCGCCAGCCCAGCTCGGCCAGCAGTTGACGGGCCCGCTCGGGGTTGTAGGGGTACTTGGTCACGTTCGGGTTGAACATGGGGTTCTGCGGCGCCACCCAGGTATGTGAGACGGTATAGAGGCCATCGAAGAAGGCCCGCGTGATGCCCTCGCGGTTCATGGCGTAAATCAGGGCCTGGCGGGTCTTCACATTATCAAGCTGCAGGTCCTTGACCCGCTGCACGTTGGTGAACTGGTTAATTTCCAGGTGCTCGAAGAAAGGCGTGGGCACCGACCAGATTTCAAAGCGGCCCGGCGCGCGGCTGGTGAGCTGCTTGCTGCGCCCCTGGTCGAAGGAGATGGAGACGCTCGAGGCCGCATCAATCCCCCCACCCAGAATGGCCACCAGTAGCGAGTTGGTGTTCTGGATGATGCGGTAAACCACGCGCTGCACATACTTATCCTCGCCACCGGGGGGCTTGATCCAGAAACGCGGGTTGCGCTGCATCTCGATGGTGCTGCCCGGCACCCAGCGGGTCAGGGTAAAGGGCCCCGAATAGACCATGCGACCACTGTTAAGGAACTGGGGGGTCGAAAACTGGGTGAAGAAGTTGCGGAAAATCTCGGCCTGGCGGGCTACATCGGTGGTCTGGGCAGCGGCGGCTTTGGCCCGATCCCACTCCGCACGCATGATGTGGTTGGGAGCGTAGTAGACCTGGTTGATGTCCAGGTCATAGAAATAGGCTGGTTCCAGGCTCACCGTAAAGTTGCGGGCGTCGCGCACCCGCAGGGTAGCCCGGTCGAAGAAGTCCACATTGGTCGAAGGCACGCCCTTGGTCTTGCCCATCTCGAAGTAAAGCGCCACATCCTCCGTGCTGATGGGCCGCCCGTCCGACCAGACTGCATCGGGGCGGATGGTGTAGTCAAGCTCGAGGCGCCGCACCCCCGGACGCACATTCACAAAGCGCAGGCGGTTGTTCTGCGCAGTGGGCACTTCCGTGACCACCACCGGAATCACATCCAGGTCGCGGTTGGTTTGCACAATGGGGGCAAACAAAAAGTTCTCTATCTCGAACTTGATGGACTGGTTCGAGATTGCGTTGACCACGTCCCCGGCCAGCACCCGTGGCTCCTGGGCTGCTCCGATGATCAGGCTGTTGTCCTGCGGGCCGGCCAAGGCCAATCCACTCAGAACCATCAGCGCAATGAGCTTCCGTTTCATCGCTCCTCCTCGTATAGCCAGTGTTTGGCTGGGCCTGATTCTATTGTCCAACGAGCGATTTGTGTACCCACTTGACAACCGAGCGTTATACATGTATGCAACAAGGTATTCATTGTTTCAATCAGGCCTCCATAACGGCAAAACCAGGGGATATCCCCCTGGTTTTGCGAACCCTTGTTGGAAGGTTACTTGATGGCGATGCCACCAGCTTGGGCTTGATCCCAACGCTTGACTGCCCCACGGCTGGCCCAACCGATTTCCCAGGAGTTCCAGGCCGGATAGCCGTTGCCGCCGGAGTAGGTCGAGGCCACGTAGTTCACCAGGCCGTTGCGCACCACCAGGAAGTTGGAGCGGAAGCGCAATGGCAGGGCGGGGAGTTCGTCAGCCCAAATTTCCTGGGCACGGGCAAAGAGTTGCTTGCGGCGAGCTTCATCAAACTCGATGACGCCCTGGCTGGTCAGACGGTCGAACTCCTCGTTGCGCCAGTTGCCGATGTTCTGCCCAGCGTAGTTGTTGTCCTTGGTGGGCACCAACTGAGCATTGGTATTGAGGTTCTTGAACTGGAAGAGGTTACCATCTTCGGCCAGGCCGCTCACCCAGGCAAACATGAAGAACAGCCATTTGCCTTCTTCCCCACGTTGGATGAAGTCATCAGCAAAGACCACCGAGCTAGGTGCATTGGCGGTACGGACTGCAATTCCCACCTGCCGCCACTGCTCGATGAAAAGCTGCTGGGTACGTTCGCGGATGGCATTGCCTGCGGTGGTCACAAACTCCAGCTCGAAGCGCACGGTACGGCCATCCACGGTACGCTGGAGGATGCCATCGGGGCCAGGACGCCAGCCCACCGCGGCCAACAGTTCGCGGGCGCGGGCGGGGTTATAAGCATACTTGGGAACGTTGGGGTTGAAGAGCGGGTTGGAAGGAGCCACCCAGGTGTTGGAGACCGGCTCGGTACCATCGAAGAAGGCCTGCACCCAGGCATCGCGGTTGATGGCGAGGAGCAGGGCCTGGCGGGTGCGCTTATCATCGAGGGTCAGGTCACGTACGCGCTGCACGTTGGTGAACTTGTTGATGTCGATGTGCTCCCAGATGGCGCCCGGCACCGCCCAGATGTCGAAGCGGCCTGCCGCCCGGCTGGTAAGCTGCTTGCTGCGAGCTTGGTCGGCAGAGATGCCCACAGTAGAAGTCGCATCAATCCCGCCACCCAGAATGGCAACCAGGAGCGAGTTGGTGTTCTGGATGATGCGGTAAATCACGCGTTGCACGTAGTTATTGGCCCCACCCTGCGGCGTGAGAGCGTTAAAGTTGGGGTTGCGCACCATTTCGATGGAGCTGTTGGAGGTCCAGCGGGTAGCGCGGAACGGGCCGCTGTAGACCATGCGGCCCGCGTTGATGGCCTGGTTGGAGCTGAACTGCTGGAAGAAGTTGCGGTATAGCTCGTTCAGGCGCTGGGCATCGCGGTCGGGGTTAAGAGGGGCCGCCGCCGCCTTGACCCGCTCCCACTCGGCACGCATGATGTGCGAGGGCGCTGCAAAGTTGCCGGCCATCGAGATGGTGGCATCGTAGTAGTAGGCGGGCTCGAAAACAGCGGTGAAGTTCTGCTTATCGCGCACCCGCAGGGTAAAGCGATCCCAGAAGTCGGGGTTGTTGAGGGCCATGCCCTTGGCCTTGGCAACCTCGACCAGGAAGGCGATATCGTCGGTATCCAGGGCATCGCCATCCGACCAGCGCAGGTTGGGCTTGAGGGTCAGGTCAATTTCCAAACGGCGCTTGCCACCCCCGACGTCGGTCACCCGAATGCGGCGGTTGGCCAGGGTGGGTACCTCGGTTACCTGTACCGCCACCGGCTGGGAATCGAGGCCCAGGGTCATCAGAGGAGCGAACAGGTAGTTTTCGATCTCCACCTTGATGGACTGGTTGGAGATCACGTTGAGGAAGTCCCCACCCAACACGCGGGGCTCCTGCCCTGCACCGACCACCAGACTGTTGTCTGCAGGGCCAGCCAGGGCTGCACTGGCCGTCAGGGTTAGACCGAGTGCAACAATCTTGCTAAAGCGATTCATCTAGCCTCCTTTGGGATTCTGCAACGCAGAATCTTTTTTGCTATGGCATTTTGCCGCCATTATTATAGCCATCCAGCAATACCCGTCAAACCATAAGCGGATGAGCCCGGTCGGTCGCAGGCTTGAGGAGTTTTTTACCTCCAGGACGCATATTCAGCCATATAAATGAAATCCATCCACCGAACGGTGGATGGATGAACCCATCAAGACGCTGGTTTGTATGCCAAGTTACATTTGAGGTTTTTGGGCGTGTAGATGGTTGCAAGGTTTAGCATTTACCAGGCTGGATACATCCACGAAGGGGCCCGGGATACGCCAAAAGTCGTTTAGCTGCTGCGACAACTGCCGCTGCTTTCGCCGTCTGTTGCCTTGGCCCCATCGGTACGGAAGGAGTGGCCACAACCACAAGAAGACGTGGCCTGTGGGTTGTTGACACTAAATCCTCCGCCCATCAGATTTTCTACCCAGTCCACCTCGGAGCCCGCCAGCAGGGGCAGGGACATGCG
>CAZIXH010000045.1:0-5707 GCA_964543055.1 uncultured bacterium | reverse complement strand
GTCATGCCCAGGTGCACGATGGCTTCCAGCTTCCTGTCCAGATGCAGTATCAGATACTTGCCCCGCCGCGAAGTGCCCAGTACCCTACGCCCTTCGGCCAGTTCGGTGCGGCGGTAGCGGGCGGGGTCGTTGTGTAGAAGTTTTTCAATGCGTTGGCCCAGCAGGTAGGGCTCGAGGATGCGCCGGGTGGTCTCGACTTCGGGGAGTTCGGGCATGGCAGGGGTTAGGGTATCGGGGTTGGGGGAAAGGGAACAACCGCATGCTCACAGTTTTGCCCGCGTGGGCGGATAGTTCGCATTGAAAATACAGTTCTTACCTTCAGCTTTATCTATTTTGTGCTTGGTTGCAGCCTTGTTGGACCATCGCCATAGGTGTGGCAGACCATCCGGGCGACCAATGTTGTGTCCAGGACAAGGCTTTTTGAGGTCGGATGGGTCAAGAAAGTTGAAGAGCGCTCTATTCAGCAGCGCGTTCCTGGGCGCGGTTGTCTTCCAGGGCCCGGCGGCATTCGCGGAACACGTACAACACCAGCACCGGGAAGGGGATATCCTGCTCGAGGGCTTCCTGTACGGCATAGTAGCGCCCCGGATCGGCCGCACGAACCCTGGGGGCCAGCATCGTCCATAGCTTGAGCAAGCCTTCGCGGCTGTGCGGAAGCGCTTCCTCGAAGCGCTTGAGGGGGTCCGAGGGCGTGTTCATCTTCAACACGTAAGGCCGAGCAGACTTAATCACGCTCTCAGGGTAGGTCGGTTGGTGTTTTTCAACAGTATTCCAGACTAAGCACTAACCAACCGTTTAGTTGTGAGGATTCCAGGTAACTCCACTTCCAGGGATCGTTCCACTAAAGAAAAAGCGTTGCGCATGTGGCTTGGATCGGCGGTATTGCCCATTTTGAGCTGTAAGTACTGATCCAGGGTGATGGGGCTGAAAGGCAGGGGAGAGATGAGCGGAACCACCAGATCCATCAGGGCCAGCGGGATGGGGAGCAGGGGTTTTTGGGAGCCCAGGGTATCGCGCACCAGCAGCAGCAACTCGCGGAGGGTGTACTCTTTGGGCCCCACCAGGTTGTAGCTGCGGTAGAAGGTGTTGGGACGGCTTAGCGCCTGTTCGAATGCCAGGGACACATCGCCCACCCAGATGGGACGGAACACAAAGCTACCATCGCCAATTTGGGGGATGAAGGGAATGGGGGCGGTGACCAGCCCTTTCAAAATGCCCCCAAAGAACTCGTCGCCCTGGCCGAAAATCAGGCTGGGGCGCAGGATGGTCCAGTCCAGTCCGGAGGCCTGTACCAGTTCCTCACCTTCGGCCTTGGTCTCGTAGTAGCGGCTGCCGGTACCCCGGGCGGTGCCCAGCGCCGACATGTGCACGAAACGTCGAATGCCCGCGGCTCTGGCTGCTGCCAGGCTGTGGCGTACCCCTTCCACGTGAGCCTGACGGAAGGTCTGGTCGCCCCGTTCGCGGATGATGCCCACCAGGTAGATCAGGGCTTCCTGGCCCTGGGCCGCCTCGAGCAGACCCTCGTCTTTGGCGGCATCGGCCATCACGTAGCGCACCCCCGCAAGCGGGCCTTCGCCCCGCCTCGAGGCCACCGTGACCTGGTGGCCTTGCTCCAGCAGGTGCCGCGCCAGGTGGGTGCCCACGTAGCCGCTGCCGCCGACGATGAGTACCTTCATAAACCATCTACACCGCTTGTAGCATCCGGCTTTCGGCCTCGAGCTCCAGGGTCTTGCGGTCTACCAGGTAAATTTTGCGATAGCCGGTGTCCAGGATGCCCTCGTGGCGCAGGTCGGAGAGCAGCTTGCTGACCGACTCACGGGTGGAAGCGGTGGCGTCGGCGATTTCTTCGTGGCTGGCGGTGACATAGACCCCGCGTTCGTCCTGACCTTTGGCGGCGGTGGCGGCCAGGTAGAGCAGATAGCGGCAGATGCGGCTGCGCAGTTCGCCCCACTGAAGGTGGGTCTCGTAGGCCTGGACCTGTACCATCTGGCTGGCCAGACTTCCGGCCAGGGCCCGCAGGTCGTCGTTGGAGAGGGTTTTGGGGTCCACGGCAAAAGCAGCCGCCTCGGTCAGGGCTTCGGCGGTATACTTATACTGCCGCTCCGAGAGACCCTCTTCACCGAAATAGTCGCCCGGCAGGACGTGGCGCAGGGTGAGCTGGCGTCCATCGGGCAGAATCTCGATGATGCGCACCAGGCCGCGCTCGAGGTGATAAAGCACATCCGCACGGTCGCCTGCCCGGTAGATCACTTCTTTTCTACGAACCTTTTTCATATGGCCTCCTTGAACAGGACTTGCGAGATTGCAACATGGCAGAAGGATGACGATTTTGCTCCACAGGGAGCGTCCCCCCTGGAAAAGCCCGGCGCTACCACAGACCCGCCTCCTTCAGGGCTACCGAGAGCGACTCAGCCAGCTCTCGGGGGTCGTTGCCCATATAGCGAGCCCCCAGCCGCTCCACCGAGCGGGGGTCGTTGGCGGCGGCACGCCCGCCCACCACGACCAGGGGAGCCAGATGGCTGAGGGCCTGGTGGGGAAGCGACTCGAGGGAAACGGGCTGGGCCGCAGAAAGCACAATGGCTTTGGCCCCGGTGCGCTCGGCGAAGGATTTGAGGTCGGCCAGGGGGGTATTGGGGCCCAGGTAGTGAACCATGTAACCGGCCCGGCGCAGGAACAATGCGGTAATCAGGCTCCCGATCTCGTGCTGCTCCCCCGGCAGGGTCGAGACCACCAGGGTGGGCCCCAGTGAACCGCCCATCAGATTGAGCAGACCCTGCAAGGAACCCCGCAGGTAGGTGCTGGAGAGGTGTTCCTGGGCGGTGGTGACCCGGCCCATATGCCAGCCGGCCCCGATGCGGCGCAGGCAGGGCGAGAGGACGTCCATGATGACGGTCTCCATGGGGTGGAGCTTGTAAGCCTCCGATAGAATCCGTTCAGCGGCTTCGGTGTCGGCGCGTAGCAGGGCTTCCTCGAGCTCAAGCGAGAGCGTTTCGGGGGGGCGGGGCCCTTCCTGGGTCAGGCCCTCGAGGTAGCGCCTCACTGCCTGGGCGGGGGCTACCCCCTCGGCAATCCATTGCTTGATTTGTCGCAGGGCCTCGAGGTCGGTCTCGCTGTACAACCTGTGTCCACCCGGCGAACGCTCGGGCCGGGGAAAACCGTAGCGCCGCTCCCACTGGCGGAGAAGCGCAGAAGACAGATGGGTGCGCTCCTCCACTTCGGCGATGGTGTATACCCCTAGATCGTTGCGCATAAGTAAATCCTTTTGTTACATAATAGGGTAGATTACTGTTCAAGTTATGTCAAGGCTTTGTGCGAGAAATTGTCCACGGTTTGTAGAAGTTTAGGAATGTATCCGAATATGAGGTTTACAATGAACGAAATTTTTCCAGACCAACGAAAGCAAGCACCCATTACGTTTGCGGCGCGAACCAATCTCGTTCCTCTTACGGCAATTGGCTACGAAATCTGGCGAAAAAGAGCCCTCTCCCTGCTCTCTGGCAGACCTTTTCCGCTACACGAAGAGTTAGCCTTATTGGTAAAGTCAGTGCAACCTGTTGCTGGGTCACAATTTTTAGACCTGGGAACTTCTACGGGCTTGTACGCCAGAGCCTTGCTCGAGGCCGGGGCCGCCAGGGTTTACGCCCTCGATCTCTCGCCAGCGATGCTAAAAGTGGCCCTCCAGAAGGCCAGGGGATATGCGGGTTTCGTGCCCCTCCTGGCTCGTGCCGAGGCCATTTCGTTGCCCGAGGCCTCGGTGGACGGGGTGGTGGTGGGGGGCAGTTGGAACGAGTTCCCTCATCCTCAGGTGGTGGTGGACGAGATGTACAGGGTGCTCAAACCAGGGGGACGACTGTGGATTATGTTCAGCCACCGCTCTGACAGCCCCCTCCAGCGCGTGTTGGAATGGACTGGATTACGCTTTCCGGCCCTTCCCGAACTAATGGATTCACTGTCCAAAAGTGGTTTCAAGGTAGACGGCTGGCGGGAGGGGTCGGTAGCATTTGTGACAGGGACAAAAGTCCCAACCCATCACTAGACGCATAGTAGGCCCATACGGGAGAGACAGGAGACCAGCATGGAACCCAACTGGCAAGCTGTATCGGAAATTATCCGTCGCCACTCGGCCACGTTTTATTACGGTAGCTTGCTGTTCCGGGGCGAGGCCCGCAAGGGCGCCTGGGCCGTGTATGCGGCTTGCCGTATTGGGGACGACGCCGTGGATGAGTCGGCCAACCCGCTGGCCGATTTGAACGAATGGTGGGCCGGCATCGAACGGGCCTACGCCGGGATGCCCAGAGAAGACTGGGAAGTGGCCCTGGCCTGGGCCCTGGAGCGCTGGGACATTCCCCAACATGCCTTTGCCGACATGAAAGAGGGCTTTCTGGCCGACCTGAACCCGGTGCGCCTGGAAACCCTGGACGAGCTATATGCCTACTGCTACCGGGTGGCCGGGACGGTGGGTCTGATGATTGCGCCCATTGGCGGCGCTGGGGAAGCAGGCCGCGGGGCGGCCATCAAGCTGGGCCAGGCCATGCAGCTTACCAACTGCTTGCGTGACGTAGGCGAAGACCTAGCGCTGGGGCGGGTGTATCTGCCCGCCGAGCTGATGCACAAGCACGAGGTGTCCATCGAAGACCTGCGCCAGGGCCGTATTAGCCCGCGCTACGTGGCCTTGATGCGCGAACTGGCTGCCGAGGCCCGCCGGCTCTACCGCGAGGGCCTGGGGGGCCTCAGGTACCTCCAGACCGGGCGTGGGGCCATTGCCCTGGCCGCCCTGCAATACCAGGGCATTCTGGACAAGCTCGAGCTGATGGGTTGGGACAACCTCTCGAGGCGGGCCTCGCTTTCCACCTACGAGCGGGTGTTGCTCCTGCCCAAGGCCATCTGGCTGCGGGGCGCGTAGGGCTTGATCGTGGGATGAAAAGCCAGAGAATTAGCGGTCGCCAACAGACGGCCCTGCAGACCGCTGGCGTATGATGCTGCCGGTATGCCGGATTTTGATGTGGTAGTTGTGGGCGCGGGGCACAACGCGCTGGTGACAGCGGCCTACCTGGCCAAGGCAGGGTACCGGGTGGGGGTGTTTGAGCGGCGTAAGGTGCCGGGCGGGGCGGTCTCGACCATAGACCACGAGGGCTTCCGCTTCGACCTGGGGGGCAGTGCCCACATTCTGATTCGCCTGACCCCCATCCCGGACGAACTGGAACTGTACCGACACGGGCTTCAGTACCTCGAGCTCGACCCCCTCTTCCACGCCTCCAACGCCAAAGAAAGCTGGTTTGTCTGGCGCGACCCCGAGCGCACGGCGGCAGAGCTGGACGAGCGCTACCCCGGCCAGGGGGCGGCCTACCGCCGCTTCATGCGCGACTGGATGCCCTTTGGCCAGGCCGTCAAGGAAGCCTTTTTGGCCTCACCCAGCCCCCTCAACCTGGGGCAGAAGATGATCTGGGGGGCGGGCTTCGGGCGCGACTGGCAGAAGCGGTTGCCGCAGATTCTGCGCCCCTATGGCGACGTGGCGCGGGAGTACTTCAGCGAGGAGCGGGTGCGGGCTCCCCTGGTCTGGATGGCGGCGCAGTCCGGCCCGCCCCCTCCCGACCCGCTCGCGTCACCGTTTTTTCTCCTGCACCCGGTTCATCACGTGGGTGGGGTGCTGTCGCTTATCGACCTCTGACGTCGCCGACTATCTACCGTGCGTGGCTCTCGTCGGTCC
>CAZIXH010000044.1:0-13863 GCA_964543055.1 uncultured bacterium | reverse complement strand
GCGCAACTACCAGTCGGTGGTGGAGGGCCTCGCCAACCTGGAAAAACCCGTGCTGGCGGCCATCCACGGCGCCGCTGCGGGGGCCGGACTATCGCTGGCGCTGGCCTGCGACCTGCGGGTAGCGGCTGCCGACGCCGTATTCACCACCGGCTTCAGCAAAATTGGGCTCATTCCCGACGCCGGCATGAACTACCACCTGCCCCGCATTTTGGGGTATGCAAAAGCCTTCGAGCTATCGGTACTCTCGCCCCGCCTGAAGGCCGAGGAAGCCCTGGCCCTGGGCCTGGTGAACCGGGTCATGGCCAGCGAAACCTTCTCGGAGGAGGTTGGGAAGCTGGCCCTCGAGCTTGCCCAGGGGCCCACCAAGACCTACGGCCTGATTAAGCGGGCCCTGCGGCGCAGTGCCAGCGCCACCCTGGAAGAGATGCTCGAGTACGAGGCATTGCTACAAGAGGTAGCGGGCCGCACCGAGGACCACCAGGAGGGTGTGCAAGCATTCTACGAAAAACGCCCCGCCCGGTTTCAGGGAAAGTAGACTATCGGCGTGATTCGCTACCTCAGAGGAACGGTACTCAAAAAGACCCAGAGCAGCGCCGTATTGCTGGTAGGGGGTGTGGGTCTGGAGGCCAGTTGCCCGGCCTCCACGCTAGCCCAGCTCAGTGAAGGGCAGGAAGCCACCCTTCACACCATGCTCGTCGTCCGTGAGGACGACCTCTCGCTCTTTGGCTTCACCGACGAACGCAGTCTGGAGCTATTTGAGCTACTGCTCTCAGTCTCGGGGGTGGGGCCTAGGGTGGCCCTCAACCTGCTCTCCTCGCAAACCCCGGCCTTGCTAGCCAGGGCGCTGGCCGAGGGCGATTTGCGTTTGCTCACGGCAGCCCAGGGCGTGGGCAAGAAGCTGGCCGAGCGGATTGCCCTCGAGCTGCGCGGCAAGGTACCGGCCCACCTGATGGGCGAAGGGGGCGCTATCGTTCGCAGTACCCACACCCAGGAGGCCGAACTGGCCCTGGTCACCCTGGGTTTCCGCGAGAGCCAGGTGCGCAGTGTGGTGGCCGAGATTGCCCAGAAAAACCCCGAGGCCGGCACCCAGGAACTCATCAAGCTGGCCCTGAAGGCGTTGCGCTAAAAATAGCGCTCGCGCATCTGGCGTAGGAATACCAAATCTGCTCAGAAGTGACCCAAAAGCGATATACAAGTCCCTCGGACGCGCCCCCTGGCGCGGCAAGTGAGGGGCGCTAAACGCGCCGCTCACGCGCAGAGTTGGTAGTAGAACTTTTCGCTCAAATCCATGCCCGAAGCCGAGCCCAGCACGGCGTCAATGCCACAGTAGGGGCAGAGGGCAGTCTGGCCCCCGTCCACCCATTCTTCGATTTGGGTTGGGGCAAGCCATCTGAGGCAGTAAAAGCAGCCGCACAGCTCACTCTGCAAAACTTCCCTGCGGTGGTGGATCGAATGCCGATGGGCCTCTTGATAAGTCATACCAACTCTAGCCCTGTACCCAAATTTGACCGACAACCAGTATAGGCGTGGGAAATAGGAGGTAGGAGGTGGCTTTCAAACGCCTTGCGCTAACCCCTGTCCCCTGTCCCCTACTTCACAGCTGCCAAGATATGCAAACTGTTCAGGCGAGGATGGTATCACAGGGTCTCTAGCCAGGGCAGCATCTCCAGCAGATTGGAGACCTCGAGGTCGGCGGGGTACTGGGGGTCTTTGGGTTTGAAGCCTCGCTCAACCCAGACCGATTTCATGCCTGCGCTGGCAGCCCCGGCCACATCTCGCTCGGGGTTGTCGCCTACCATGACACAGGCCGAAGGTTCAACGCCCAGTTCCTGGCAGATGTGGTCGAAGATGCCGCGCTGGGGCTTGCCGATGTCGAGCTCACCGGATACCGCAATGGCCTCGAAGCGATCCTGCAACATGGAGCCCTGAAGCTTCTCCCGCTGCAAGTCGGGTACGCCGTTGGTGACAATGCCCAGCTTGTAGCCCGAAAGGGCCTTTAGTAGGGGGTCAATCTCGGGGTAGCGCGGGTACAGGCGCCGCTCAGAAAGGTAACGGTGAGCCAACGCCTCGCACAGCGCATCATCGTGTACACCCTGCTCTTCCAGAGACTCGCGCCAGACAGCCACGCGAAAGTCCGGTGCCCAGTCGTGGAGGGTTTTCAATGCGGGGTGGGTTTGCACCGCGTAGCGAGCCCATAGCCCTTCCCCCGCACTATGGCCAATACGCTGGGTGTATTCATACACCGGAGACGACTTCCACAGGCGTACCGACGTGGTTTCGGCCATCTGAATAAGGCGCGGAATGTCCAGGCTGTACCAGGAGGCCGCATAAAAAGCACAGCTCCGCAAGGCGTGCAGCGAGACGGGGTGGTCGAGGATGAGGGTCTCGTCTAAGTCGAACAGAACGGCCTGAATCACGCCCCAATACTAAGGTAACAGACCGGTTCCTGCACCCTGCCGGAGGGTTATGGTCAGTGGGTTTGCTCGAGCAGCACCCGCGCCCCTTCCCGCAGCGCCTCCTGCTCGTTTTGGGTTCGCTTGAGTCCTTCCCACAGCGCACTGAAGTAGCTTTCTTGCATGAGGGCGATTTCAATGGCCATGATTTTTTCAAAGGCCGTGATGGCCGCCAGGATATCAGCCCCCCGCAGCGCATTGCGGAGGTGCTCGAGGGTCAGCTCCTGCACGATGCCCACAGCGGGAATGAAGTGCCCAGGGCGCACGCCCACCCGTGCATGCACCAGCCCAATCTGAATCCGGCGATGGGCATACGCACCGTCGTACTGCCCGGAAAAAAGCTCCCGATACCAGACCGCAAATGAGCGGTACAGCCGCTCAACCCGGCCCGGCACACTCCACAGGATTTCGTGCATCTCGGGGTCACGGCCCAGATAATCATAAAAAGCCAGGGCCACCTCGGGGGCCAGGGGGCCTGCAATAGGCTCGAGGCTCCGCAAGGTGTGTATGTGTTGCAGCGTCAAACCCGTTCGGCGCACCAGGGTTTGCAGCAGCTCTTCGGCCCTCATCCCTGGGATTCTACTTCAGGGATGCGGGAAGCTCATAGTCGGTAGCCAGTTGTAACAAGCGGGCTAAAGCTCAAGTCTAAAGCCATTGAATGATAAGCAGCTCGGTTATCCAGACCCTTGACCTTCGACTTTTGACTCACCAGTTCAGTTGGCTTTTCCCAGCATGGCCCGGGCCCCCGCCACCAGGGCTTTCTCCTGGTCGGCAGCTACCCCCAGGCGGTAGCCGTACTCCATGGCCTGCATGTAGCTATCCTGCATCAGGGCCGCCTCGATGGCCATAATCTTCTCGAAGGCTTCCACCGCACTAAAGATTTCGGGTGAACGAAGGGTGTTGCGCAGGTGCTCGAGGGATAACTCCTGCACGATGCCAAAGGCAGGCATGATGAAACTGGGTTTGACCCCGATGGCCGCGTGTACCAGGCCGATGCGGGCACGCTTTTCGGCATACTGAGCGTCGTACACGCCACAAAAAAGCCCCCGGTACCAGTCGGCAAAGCTCTGATAAAGCCGCTCAACCCTTCCGGGAGTCTCCCACAATATAGCCCTCATCTCTTCATCCCGACCCAGGTAATCGTAGAAGGCAAGCGCGATTTCCGAAGCCATGGGGGCCATCAGGGGTTCAAGCCTGCGAAGCATCTGGACATGCTGCTCCTGCAGTCCGGTGCGTCCTATCAGCTTACTCAGCAAAGCCTTGGCTTCCATTTGGGACAATTGTACCTTGACATAAAACTATCTAGAAGACCTGCATGAAAAGACTGAATCCTGATACAGAATGAGTATTGGACACATTCCAGCAAACCAATTCAATCACTGCAACTCCAACAACAGAAGGGGCAGCCTGTTGGCTACCCCTCTCCATAAGGCAGTTTACTCGGTACTGACTTCCTGCACCACTTGCTGATTGGTGGGCAAGACCATACGGAAATGGCCCGCAGGGTCGGCCAGTAGTTTCATTAAACGCTCGGCCTTGTCTTCGCGTTCGGCATCGCGCAGGGCATCCAGGTACGCGCTCATCAGTTCGCGCACGTCGGCAATCCCGCGCTCATCGAGCTTCTGGATCGCCACCTTTGCGCCTTTGGCCAGGCGTCGGTGCATGGCTTCTTCGTTGAGGCCCATCTCGGGCCAGAAGCGCAGGTAAACCCGCCCGCCGGTCATACCGGAGCAGATCCAGGGACCCGGGTCACCCAGCACCACCGCCCGCCCGCGGGTCATGTACTCAAAGGCAAAGCCTTTGGCCTGAGCACGGGCTGCAATATTGCCCAGTTCGTCCTGTACGGGGCGATCCGGCTCTCCAGCAAGCACCACATCCGCGCCCGAGAGGCGAATGCAGAAGCGGCTGTCAGCCTGCCCTTCCACGATAAGCAAACCGCCGATAGCGCCATACGCGAAAGACTTGCCGACCGAGCCGTCTACGTACTGGCCAAAAGGGTTACGCCCCTTGAGGATGGCCACCTTGCCGCCGTAGGCGTTCTTGGCGATGCCATCCTGGGCCCCACCCTCCACCACGATGTCCAGCCCTTCCACGTTGAACGCAGCAATCCCGTTACCGGCTACGCTCCCCGCATCAAAGCGGAGCTCTACCCTGGCATCCCAGCCTTTTCCATACAGGCGGCGGCGGGCAATCTCCCCGGCCAGGTGGGTGCCCAAAGCCCGGTCGGTCGAGCCTACCGGCCCTTCCTGGAACAAAAGCTCACGCCCGCCTTCTGCATACGCGCCGGTGACCACCTCGGTAATCGAGCGGGTGAGCTGGTTCAGGGGTTTCCGCAGCACATGTGCCGAGCGTTCCCCCAGCCAGTCGGGCGCCGAAACGGGCTCGAAGAAGTAGCTCAGATCCAGTTCTTCGTGATGACCTTCCTGTACGAGCAGGTCGCTGCGACCCACCAGGTCGCGCAGGCTCACAGCGCCCAGGGCCGCCACCATCCGCCGCAGCTCATCACCTTTTGCACCAAAGAAATGAACCAGTTGCTCAATGGCGCGGTTCTGCTCCTGAGGCACAAACCGCTTCAGGCCGTGGGCCTGGGCCTGCTCCACGGTTTCGATCTGGGTGGCAATTCCCACATGGCAGGTGTCCATCTGACACTGGCGGCAGATCGTGCAGCCAATCGCCACCATGGCCATGGTGGCCATGCCCACCCGGTCGGCCCCCAGCAGCACCATCCGCAGGGTGTCGTAGGCGGTTTTGAGGCCCCCATCGGCCCAGAGCTCCACCTTATCGCGCATCCCGGCCCGTACCAGTGCCCGGTGAGCGCGGCGCACGCCGATTTCTACCGGCAGGCCTGCATACTTGAGCGCATGCCAGCGGGCTGCACCGGTGCCGCCCTCGAAGCCGGAGAGGGCGATTACATCGGCCCCGGCCTTGGCGATACCCACCGCGATGGTGCCGATGCCCGGAATGACCGGCACCTTGACCGAGACCTTGGCCTTGGGGTTGACCGTTTTGAGCTCTTCGATCAATTGGGCCAGGTCTTCGATGGAGTAGAGGTCGTGGTTGTTGGAGGGCGAGATGAGGTCTACCCCCGGCACCGCGTTGCGGGCCGCGGCTACCTTGGCCGTGACTTTCTTGCCTGGCAGGTGACCGCCCTCGCCCGGTTTGGCCCCCTGACCAATTTTGATTTCGATGAAGCCCGCCGAGTTGAGCATATAAGCATGGGCGCCAAAGCGACCCGAGGCCACCTGTTGCCCACGCCAGTGGGTGTACTTGCCGAGCATGTCGGGGATTTCGCCGCCCTCGCCATTGATACAGACCATGTTGAGCTTTTTGGCAGCCTCTATGTAGGCCCGGAAGCTGGCCTCGCCCTGGGAACCAAAGCTCATGGCGGTAATCACAAAAGGCAGGGAGTGCCCACCCACGCTCAGATCCACTTCCTCGGGGTTAATCGGGGACTTGCCCACCGACTTGATGCCAAGGAGCTGACGGGCAGCCACCGGCGATTCCTGCTCGAGCCCGCGCACTTTCTCCTGGAAATGCTCGTAGGGGGACTGGCCCGAGGAAACCTCCATGGCCGCCTTGAAGATGCGGGGGTTGAAGCGGAAGTCCTTAGCCGGCAGCACCTTTTCGGCGTTTAGCAGGTTGAGGCGCTCGAGCAGGGTACGCTCGAGTTCCAGCAACCCATAGCCCGCCCGCTCCGAACCCAGGAAGTTGCGGATGCCAAACTGCTCGGCCAGTTCGGGCTTAAGGCCGATGGCGCTGAAGATGCGCCCGTAGCCGCGCACCTCGTGGATGCCCATGGTGGAGATAACCTTCTCTAAGCCTTTCTTGAGGCCCTCGAGCAGGTTCTGCAAGCCCAGCGCACCCTTGGCGGCCTGGGCTTTGTGCTGCATCAGCCAGGGCGCAACCGCATCGGCCCCCAGACCCAGGCATACCGCTACATCGTGCAGGTTACGCACCCCGCCCGAGTGCACCAGCAGCGAGGTACGCCGACGCATGGATATTCCCTCCTCGTCGCGGGCCTCCTCCAGCGACTTGCCAATAGCCGCCAGGGCCAGGTACACATCCAGCCAGACCCCCCCCTCAAAGGCCCCCCGATCGGTGAGCACCAGCAGTTCGGCCCCATTGCGAACCGCCTCAACCGCGCTTTCCTGGAGCCGTTTGAGCCCTGCCGCAATGCCTTCCTCTACCGAGAACTGTAGGGGCAGCAAAGCATGCTTGAAGCGGCGCAGGGCCTCTTCATGGGTCAGGGTTCCCTGGCCTTGCGCGATAGCCTGTACCGTGGCAGAGGTCTCTTCCAGCAGCACGGGCACCACCAGCTCTTCGACATGGCCTGCCCCGCGCCCATCCGGCAGGGGCCGGCGGCCCAGGATGCTACGGGTAGAGAAATGTTCAATTTCGCGCTCACGGTCAATGGCCGGGTTGGTTACGACCGCTACGGTCTCCTTGAAGAACTCCGAGAGGTTGGGTTTTTCGGGGTTCAGCGCCGCGATGGGGCCGTCGTAGCCGAGTGAGCCGATGGGTTCGTTGCCGTTTTCGGCTAGAGCCTCGAGGTAACCTGCGTCCCAGCGATCCCAGCCATAGGCCCGCTCGAGGTTTAGCGAAGGTGGCGCAGGCTTGTCTTCCACCTGGGCCTCGCTACCCCCGGCCAACGGCGGCAGCGAGTCATAGCGGGGCCCGGCCAGATGGGCTCGGTAGCCCTCGAGGCTATGGGTTTTGGTCAGGATGCGCTCCAGTACCTGACGCTGGTGGCGGTCAAAGGGAAAGAGCCGCGTTCCATCGGAGGTCAGACGCAGGTACATCTTCTCCCCTGGGGCAAAGGGGCGCGGCTCGGAGACAAACTCCTCCACCGTGAAAACCCCCCGCTCCGAGCTAAAGACGTACTCCGAGTCGGTCTCGACAAACCACAAAGGGCGCAGTCCCATGGCATCGGTGCCAAAAACCGCCTCTTCGCGGTGGCGCGTCACCAGGGCCGCCGGGCCCTGGGCCAGCGGGCCAAAGCGCTGACGCAGGTTCATGTACAGGTCTTGCAGGGCCGGGGAGTAGTTTTTGATCTCACCCAGAATGGGCGGAAAGACCACATCCATGGCCTCCGGCAGGGAGAGCCCAAAGCGATAGAGCAGGCCCTCGAGGATGCGATTCAGATCCTGCGAGTCAGAACCACCCGTGAGCGGGATATCCAGAAAACGCCCTTCGCGGCGCAGTCGCTCAATGGTGTTTATCTCGCCATTGTGGCCCAGCAAGCCAAAGGGCTGTACCGCCTCGAAGGTAGACATGGTGTTGGTGGAGTAGCGGTTGTGGCCCAGGGTGATGGTGGATTTGTACTCCGCCCGCGACAGCTCCGGGAAGTAGCGCTTGAGAATCTCGGCGGAGCCGCGCACCTTGTAAACAACGGTAGCCGTGGAGAGCGAGACCACATGCACAGGAAAACGCTGCTCCAGGAGCAGGCCCAACTCCCATAAGGGGCCGTCACCGTCGGTGGAAAGCCCGGCCACCTGATAAAAGAGCGGCTCGGTGCGCTTGCCCACCGGCCCCAGTACACTGCTGTTGGTTTCCCCTTTGCGCTCCAGTAGTAGCTTGATGCCCCGTTTTGAACCCTCCACCCGGAACAAATCGAACAGCTCCTGAACCCGAGCGCTTTCGTTTTTGGGTATGAACAGGTGGCCCACAAAAAAACGGGGGTTCTGGGCCAGGTTGCTGTCGAGTCCTGCTTCGTACAGGTAGCCCGCCCAAAGCTCGCGCGGAAGGTCGGTCTGGATACCGGTACCATCGCCCTCCCCCCGAATCAAGCCAGCCCGGTGGGCCATCTTGTAGAGGCTTTCGATGGTACGCTGCACGTTGGCATGGCTGGGCCGTGCGCTCTTTTCGGCGATGGCAATAATGCCGCATGCATCGCGTCCATTTGGTATACCAGGATATGCCTCACTAAATTTCATCTACCAGACCTCCAGAACTGAGCGAAACGGGTGTGGGGGAAGAGTCTCCGCATAAGTTTGCGAAGATTTGAAGCAGTATACGAATCACCCTAGCCTGCGTCAATATAAAGGGGTTGGTGTAGAAATCCTGCTATTCGTTGTTCAGGACAAAAATACCCGACTTTGTATCTCCGGTGCTTTGCAGGATAACGGCAGGTCAATAAAAAACCCACCAAGAACGCATTTTCTTGACATTGCTTTACGGTTGCTCCTACAATGCAAGAGGGAGCGTTACGCCTAGGAGGTATTGTGGAAACGCTGCGTGTATCCGGCAAGTCACGTCCCAACTCCGTCGCAGGTGCTATCGCCGCGCTATTGCGTTCCCAGAGCGAGGTCGAGGTTCAAGCCATTGGCCCCGAGGCGGTCAATCAGGCGGTCAAAGCCATCGCGATCGCCAGAGGCTATATTGCTCCCGATAACCTCGATCTTATTGTGAAACCAGCTTTTGTAAAGCTCGAGCTCGAGAGCGAAGAACGCACCGCCCTTCGCTTCACGGTGCGTAGCCAGCCCTTGCAGCCATAGAACCCCGACCTATTTGTTCTAACAAAGAGCGGCTCGGCCAAATTACTGAGGCTTAGTCCATCGGGTAGTCAGGTGTTTGTCTTTCTTTCCCTCGATGTGGTGCTATACGTCAATTGCCCACAACGGCGAGACCAATGGCACATGGGCGGTCAAATGAACCAAAGATAAACAGGTCATTCCGAGGGGCACTGTTTGCTGACCCGGCCTTTGCGCAGGGGGTAATATTATTTACTTCTTGCATTACCGCACTGAGCATTACGGGTCTCAGGCCGCAGGCAGTGTTGCTTTCAGCCATCGGCTCCAGGCTTTTGGCAATTAATCAGGTATTGGGAAACCTAACGATGAGACTTGATACCTGCAAGCCTGCCTCGAATTGTGATCATTTACACCCAGTTCAGGCAAGTGACCCAGGACTCAGAGCCCTCATGCGGCGTCTGCTACCTTATACGTGTAGGAGGGAAGAATGACGATAACGTTCTTACTGATGATGGTAGTTTTTGTGGCAACGCTGTTCATACAGTTCTGGCTCCAGCGCACCTATGCCCGCTATAGCCGGGTGGCCAATAGCCGGGGGGTGACGGGGGAGCAGGTGGCCCGCGCAATTCTTGATGCCTATGGGCTACACAATTTGCGGGTGGAAATGGTGCCTGGTGCTCTGACCGACCACTACGACCCAATCGCCAAGGCCGTACGCCTCTCTGAGCCCAACTTCCACTCCCCCTCGGCTGCCGCCCTCGCCGTGGCGGCGCACGAGGTAGGGCATGCCATCCAGGATGCCAAGAGCTATGCCTGGTTGCGGGTTCGGCATAGCATCCTGCCGGTGGCCAACATCGGCAGCATGTTTGGCCCCTGGATTTTCATTGCAGGTATGTTCATGGGGGCTACCGGCTTGATGAGCATTGGCATCTGGCTCTTCGCCGCCGCGGCTCTGTTTCAGCTCGTAACCCTGCCGGTAGAGTTCGATGCTTCCAACCGGGCCCTGAACATCCTTAAAAAGATGAACTTCCTGGATAACAGCGAGATGGGGGGCGCCCGGGCCGTCCTGACCGCCGCCGCCATGACCTACGTGGCCGCCCTGGCCAACTCGCTGGCCACCATCCTGCACTACGTCGCTATCATGATGTCCAACCGCGAGTGAACTCGAGCCCACCCTGGTTTAGCCCCGCTTGCTGCGGGGCTTTTGTTTGGGCCAATCTTGCTTCAAAAGCGCGTAAAGAGCCATATCCTGCGGCTTGCCGTGCAACCAAACTTCCTGGCGCAAAATGCCCTCGAGGGTGAATCCCAGCCGTTCGGGAATGGCCCGGCTTTTGAGGTTTTTGGTGCTGGCCCTGATCTCGAGGCGGTTGAGGCCCAGCTCAAAAAATGCATAATTTATCAGCGCTTCCACCCCTCGAGTCACCAACCCTTTACCCTCAAAAGCCGCGCCCAACCAGTAGCCTATCTCGGCAGTACGGTGAGGGGGCTTGATGTCAAACAAGGTGAGTGTTCCGGCCAGCTTTTTCCGATACCAGACCGTCAGGGGCAGTTGTTCGCCCCTGGCGAAGCCCTCCAGAGCTCCCTGGATAAAGACTTTGGTATCTTCCAGCGTGGTATTGGCATCCACCCAAGGTAAAAAGCGCCGCAGATGCTTGCGATTGGCGTTGGTGAGAGCGAACAATGCTTCGGCATAGTGGGGCAGTAGCAAGCGGAGTTCGCTATGCTCGTCGAGCAGATAGCTGAACATGAATACAAGGATAAGACCTCAACTCTCTCAGTAGCATTTTCAGGCAAGAATTCTTCGGTCTGATGGGACGGTTTCCTCTTCACATACACCGTTTTGCGGCCCGTCTTGCAAAAAAAGCACGTCCTGGAGTGCTGTGCTGCTCATCATAAAAGAAGCAAACTCAATCAGCTTGAGCTTCGGATAAGCCACTCCTGGTTGGTGATAGCGTAGAGGGCGTGGTCGCAGGGCTTGCCGTGCAGTGTACCGTCGTTACGCAGCAGGCCTTCTAGTTGCAGGCCCAGCCGCTCCGGTATTGCCCGGCTACGCAGGTTGTCCACATGCACTTTGATCTGAACCCGGTGCAGTCCGACTTCACCAATTGCATAGTCGAGCAGCGCTCTGACACTGCGGGTCATCAGGCCCAGGCCCTCGAATTCCTGGCCCAGCCAGTACCCAATCTCGGCCTTCCGGGCGGCCTGGTCAAGGTCGTATAGACCCACCACTCCGGCTATGCTTCCTTTATACCAGATCGAGAGGCTGTACCCCTGACCAGCAGCCAGCGCCTCCAGGCGGCCACGAATGAAATTCAACATGAACGAGACATCGTGGGCGCTATCCACCCACGTCAGCCACGCGCGCAGGTGGGTGCGGTTACGGTCGGCCAGTGCGTAAAGCGCCTCTGCGTGGTGAGCTTGCAGCAAGCGCAGTTCGCTGTCTTCATCCAGGCGGTGGGCAAGCATCTACACGTCTACCTTCCATTTGGGGCCTTCGCGGGTGTCCTCAACCACCACCCCCAGTTCGGTCAGGCGATCCCGAATCCGATCCGACAGGGCAAAATTGCGGTTGCGGCGAGCCTCTTCCCGGATATCCAGCAATAGCTGTACCAGACCCTCGAGCAAAGCGCCTCCCAACTGGTTTTGGAGCACTCGAGCAGGGAACAGCCCCAACACCCCCTCTCCCAATTCCGCGAAAACCTTTTCGGCTTTTTGCAGGCTCTCCCTGCCGGGCCGCTCGGTCAGGGCTTTATTGAGCTCGGTGACAAAGTTAAACAGCGCGGCAATGGCCTGGGGGGTATTCAGATCGTCATCGAGGGCCTCGGCAAAAGCCCGATGTACCTCTTCCACCGCGTGTTCCAGACCTGGGTGTTTGCCACCGGGCGCCGTGTGGATGAGCCGGTGTACCTCCCGGTAGGCATTCAGCAGACGAAGGTAGCCGTTTTTGGCAGCCTCCAGACCTTCGTCGGTAAAGTCCAGTACGCTGCGGTAGTGGCTGTTGAGCAGGTAGAACCGAATGTACATCGGTTCGTACCGGGCCCGTAGCTCGGCCAGCGAAACCAGGTTGCCGGTACTCTTGGCCATTTTTTGACCGTTCAGGAGCACGTGGTAGTGGTGCATCCAGTAACGGGCAAAGGGGTGTCCGGCGGCCTCGGCCTGGGCAATTTCGGCCTCGTGGTGGGGGAATTGCAAATCCACGCCCCCTGCGTGAATGTCGAAGCCGTCGCCCAGGTACTTGAGGCTCATGGCCGAGCATTCAATATGCCAGCCGGGAAAGCCCACGCCCCAGGGCGAGTTCCACCGCATAATGTGCTCGGGGTCGGCCCGCTTCCAGAGGGCAAAGTCGCGCGGGTCTTCCTTTTCCTCGCGCACCTCGACCCGCGCCCCGGCCTCCTGTTCTTCGATGTCGCGGTTAGAAAGTTTGCCAAACTCGGGCCAGCTCCGAACCCGGAAATACACCGAACCGTTCGCCACGTAGGCATGACCCCGCTTGACCAGGGTCTCGGTCAGCTCGATCTGCTCGGGAATGTGTCCAGCAGCGCGGGGGGTGATGTCGGGGCGCAGAACGTTTAGAGCCTGCATCTCGTCGAAGTAGCTCCACATGTATTTTTCGGCCACTTCCATGGGCTCCAAGCGCTCGAGTTTGGCTCTGCGCTGGATTTTGTCCTCGCCCTCGTCGGCGTCGTCGGTCAGGTGGCCCACGTCGGTAATGTTGGAGACGAAGCGCACCTTGTAGTTCTGGTAGCGCAACCAGCGTCGCAGTACGTCGTAGATGATGGGGCCGCGGGCATGCCCAAGGTGAGGGTCAGAGTAAACCGTAGGGCCGCAGACGTAGATGCCCACATAGCCGGGGGTGGCCGGCGTGAAGGTCTGTTTGGCCCTGGCAAGGGTGTTATAAATCTGCAAAGGCATTGGGGTGCTCCATTCTTAGCCTGGGCGTTGCTGGCCCAGCGCAGGATAAACAAAAGAACGCCTGGCGATGAAAAAAGCCGGGATGGAGGCCCTAGGCACACCACAACCCCGGCAGAAAGGCACGCTTAACATCGCGGAGCAAACGTCATGGATAGAGTATAGCACCTCACGCCGCAGTGCAGCGCTCCTTCAGACCACGCAGCAGGTCGTCTATATTTTCCTGCATGAGCTTTTTGACCAGTTTTTGCAGCAGGCCACCAAAGATGGGGATATTGAGTTCGTACTCGAGCTTCAATACCGCCTTGGTGCCCTCGCCCTCGGGCAAGAAGGTCCAGGAACCCCGGTAGACATCAAAGTCACCCTCCTTGCTATCGAACTCGTTGCGAAACTCGGCATCAAACCAGCGCTCATCCTCAATCCAGTGCACCTTTTTGCCCATCGCAACAGCCACAAACCGGGTGCGCGAGGTGGTTCCGTGGTCTTCCAGTACCTCCAGGGTTTCTACATCCTTGAGGTAGGGTTTGAGGCCCGCAAGATCCCGAGCGGCAGCGTAGACCTCCTGGGGGGGTTTGGGAATATAGAGTTCGGACATGACTTCCGGCATAGCGCTAGTTTACATGAGGGGCTCGAGGTTCGCCCTGTAGGGTAGGCTGATGGGCATGTCAGCCAGTTTCGAGGAAAAGCTGCGGCGGTTCGCCGAGGTCGCGGTCAAGGTAGGGGTGGGGCTTCAAAAGGGTCAGAAACTGTTCGTGAACGCCAACATCGAGGCGCTGCCGCTTACCCGCCTGGTGGTTGAGGAAGCCTACAAGGCGGGCTCGAGGCTGGTAGTAACCCAACTCTACGACGAGCAGCTCAACCTGGCGCGTTATCGCCATGCGCCACGGGACTCGTTTCAGGAGTACGCCGCTTTCATGGTGGAAGCCCGGCTCAAGGCCCTGGACGAAGGCTACGCCTGGCTGAGCATCCTGGCCGATGACCCCGAAATTCTGCGCGGGCAAGAACCCGAGCTGATTCGCCAGGCCTCGCAG
>CAZIXH010000043.1:0-2727 GCA_964543055.1 uncultured bacterium | reverse complement strand
GTGTACCAGGCCGGAACCCTGAGCGGCAACCCTGTGGCCATGGCGGCGGGAATAGCAACCCTGAAAATACTCTTTGAAGCCCCCCCCTACGCTCACCTCGAGGGCTACGGTCAGGCTTTGCAAGCAGGCCTCGAGCAGATCTTCGCGCGAGCGGGCCTCCCCACCACCATCAACCGTGTCGGCTCCATGATTACGGTGTTTTTTCGAGAAGGGCCGGTTTCGACCTACGCCCAGGCGGTGGCTTCAGACACCCAGCGCTTCAAACAGTTCTTTCACGGCCTGTTGCAACGAGGGGTGTACTGGCCGCCCAGCCAGTTCGAGGCTGCGTTTTTCTCGGCGGCCCACAGCCAGACCGACCTCGAGCGCACCCTGGAGGTCGTGGAGCAGGCGGTGCGGGAGCTCTGAACCGCTCACGTTTGCAACCTGTGCTTACAAAGCGCGCCAATCGCACCTATTTCTGCTAACACTTTGCATTGATTTTGGTTTATAGCTGCTTTAGGCGTAGAAAACTAACCAATAACTTCACGGGTTGCCGTTGACACCCGGTAAGGCCCGTCCATATACTCTGCCCAGGTGTTTCCGCACCGGAGGAGGTTTGGTATGTGGTCTCGAGGTGTCCTCATTCTTTTATGGATCTTCCTTGGAATGGCGGTGGCGCAACAGCGCACCAATGTGCGCTTCACCCTCGACTTTGCCTTTCAGGGCCCCACCGCGCCTTTCTTGCTGGCCCAGGACAAGGGCTACTACACCGTAGAGGGCCTGAATGTCAGCATTGACCGGGGCTTTGGCTCGGCGGACGCCATCAGCAAGATTGCCGCGGGCAACTACGACATGGGCTTTGCCGACTTCAACTCGCTCATCGAGTTCAATACCCGCAACCCCAACAACCAGCTGCTGGCGGTGTTCATGGTCTATAACACCACCCCGGCGGCGGTGTTTGCCATTAAGGGCAAAGGTATCGCCCGGCCTACAGACCTCGCAGGCAAAACCCTGGCTGCTCCGGCGGGGGATGCGGGCCGCAGGCTCTTCCCGGTGTTTGCCGAGGCGGTGGGGATAGATGCCAGCAAGGTCAACTTTATCAACGTGGATGTGCCCCTGCGGGAGCCCACCCTGGCCCGTGGTCAGGCCGACGGCATTACCGGGTTTTACTTCACCTCCTTCCTCAACCTGCGCAACGTGGGGGTGAAGCCAGAGGACATGGTCATCTTCAAGTACGGCGACTACACCCAGGACCTCTATGGCAATGCCGTGGTGGTGCGGCGCGACTTCGCCCAGGCCAACCCCCAGGCGGTCTCGGCATTTTTGCGGGCTCTGGTCAAGGGCTTCAAGGACGTGATTGCCAACCCCGACGAGGGCA
This sequence comes from uncultured bacterium, assembly GCA_964543055.1. Classification (GTDB taxonomy): domain Bacteria; phylum Deinococcota; class Deinococci; order Deinococcales; family Thermaceae; genus Meiothermus. The sequence goes on along the minus strand of CAZIXH010000043.1, from coordinate 1,370 downwards.
TTGCTGCGGTTAAGCGGCGGGATGGGCTTATCAACGAGGCCCTGGAACGCGAGCGTCTGTTGCTGGCCCTCAACTCCCACGTGCTGACCGCCGATAGCCGGGCCTTCGGGCTGGGTTCGGTGCGGCGGGAGCGGGTCGAACGCAACATCCGTGCGGTCGCCAAAGCCTTCGAGCTGCCCACTACCTTGAAGGTTGAGCAGGTTTGGAGTGAGCGGTTCCTTCCGCCCATTGCCGACCGGCGGGTGACCGGCCCGGCACGCTGAACCTCTCCAGCAAAAGCAGATCGGCTTTTGACCTTTCGCCTCCTGGCAGGCTAAACTCTAGGCCAAGGTACAAACATGTCCTTCATTGAGCTCAGCAATGTTAGCCTGCGCTACGACAACGGTTACCTGGCAGTCCAGGGGGTTGACCTCTCCGTTGCCCAGGGCGAGTTTGTGGCTTTGGTTGGGCCTTCGGGCTGCGGAAAATCCACCCTGTTACGGGTCATTTCCGGCCTGCGTCTGCCCAGCGAGGGAAGCGCGACGGTGCATGGGCAGACGGTAAAGGGGCCCATTGCCAGTATCGGAATGGCCTTTCAGAACCCCACCCTGATGCCCTGGCGCACCATCCTGCAAAATATATTGCTGCCCCTCGAGGTCTCGCCGGCGCACAAGCAGCAGTACCGCCAGAACCCCAGGCCCTATGTCGAAGCCGCCCGCGAGCTGATGGCCTCGGTGGGGCTTTCGGGCTTCGAGAGTGCCCATGTCTGGGAGCTATCGGGGGGTATGCAGCAGCGGGCCAGTTTGTGCCGCGCGCTCATCCACCAGCCCGAAATCCTGATGCTGGATGAACCCTTCTCGGCTCTGGATGCCTTTACCCGTGAGGAGCTGTGGCAGGCTATGCAGGTGCTGTACATGAGCCGCAAGCCCACCGTGATTCTGGTGACCCACGACCTGCGCGAGGCCGTCTACCTGTCCGATACCATCTACACCATGAGCACCCGGCCCGGCAAAATTGCCTACTCGCGCAAGGTGGAGTTTGCCCGCCCCAGGGCCCTCGAGCTCACCTACGAAGACGACTTTGCCCACATCGTCAAGGAGCTGCGCGAGCAGATCGGCGGGATGCGCACCCAGATCAGCGGTCTGCGGGGGGTGGGGGCGTGAACGCGCGTACCCGAGATACCCTGATTGCAGTGGCGGCAACGGTGGGGCTTTTGGTGGTTTGGGAGCTGGCGGTGCGGCGTTTCAAAATCCCCCCTTTTGTGCTGCCGGCCCCTTCGCCGGCCATTGAGGCTTTGCCTCCGGTCTGGGGGGGGGGGATGGGGCAGGCGTGGCAGGACCATCGGGCGGCACTGGGGGGGATTTCTTAGCGGGGCGTGGGGGGGGGGGGCG
>CAZIXH010000042.1:0-25295 GCA_964543055.1 uncultured bacterium | reverse complement strand
GCCGAGCACATCGGCCAGCGCATCCGGGACTCCATCCGTGAGGGGCTGGCCCTTTTGCGTGAGGAAGGCGTGGACGACTTCGAGCTGGTTTTGACCCAGTACCGACGGATTCTGGGCCAGCTCGAGGCCCAATGGCGGTTTGTAGAGCTTCTGCTGCGCTATTTCCGCGAACCCACACCCTTAGGGCGTACCCTGGCCGCTATACAGCAGAGCATCCGCGACGAACTAACCCAGCACCTGATGGCCTTGCTAAAGCCCCTGGGCATTCCCAACGGAGGCCGCCCCGAGGCAGCTTATTTGGCCGACCTGATGGTGAACATGCTACTCAGTTCAGTGCAAAGCCTGCGCTGGGAGCCTTCTTTGAACAAGGAGCTGGTGGCTTACCTGCTTACCGTCGAGACCATTAGCATGGCCGCCCGCACCTACGACTGGATGACCGAGAAAGGCTACTGGCCAGACCCAACACCAGGGCACCGATAGCCGCAAGTTGATACCAACTTTACGCGAACAGTTACTGAGAACGGCTGCGACAGCGGCAGAAGGGTCATCGAATTCAGCGACAAAACCACCTGTCATTCCGAGGAGGCATTCGCCGACGAGGAATCCGGTACAGCACAGGGCTAGTAAATGTTGGGGAAGCTGACGTATCGGATTCCTCGCTGCGCTCGGAATGACACTTTTGATTGAGATTTTGTGCCTTTCGCTTCGCCGTCCTGAGTATCTCTAGGATGTAGTTCCCAGCCCCCTCATCTGGCGAAACCCCAGGCGCAGCTAAAGGGGTCCCTGCCGCAGTTCCTACTATGTCGCTGGCGGGGTTTCGCCACCTTCTCCAGCGAGGGGAGAAGGTAAGGGGTTCAGTTCAATTCGGTATGAGCACCCATGCCCTCGAGCCGGGAATACAGGGGATGTCCCGCTACTCTAGGCTTCGGCTTTCTGCCGCTCGGCAATCACCTTCTGGGCCAGATTGGGAGGCACCTCGGCGTAGTGGGAGAACTCAAGGCTGTAAGCGCCGGTGCCCTGGGTCAGCCCTGAAAGGGTACGGCTATACTCCAGGATTTCGGCCAGCGGGGCCTCAGCGCTCACCACAGCCAGTGCGCCTTCCTGATCCATACCCAGGATGCGCCCCCGCCGCGACTGCATGTCCGACAGAATATCGCCCACCCGCTCCTGGGGCACGAAAATTTTGAGGGTGTAGATGGGCTCCAGTAGCGTCGGGCTGGCCTGGGCTACCACGTTCCTGAAGGCCAGTTGGGCGGCGAGCTGGAAGGCCATGTCGGAGCTGTCTACGTCGTGGTACGAGCCGTGGTAGACGGCAGCCCTGAAACCTATCACCGGATAACCGGCCAATGGTCCGGTCTTGGCGGCCTCTTTGATGCCCATTTCCACCGACTCCATGTACTTGGTGGGGATCACCCCGCCGGTAATTTCCCACACGAACTCGTAGTTCTCGTGGGGTTCCAGTCGGAGCCACACATCGCCGTACTGGCCGTGCCCGCCGGTCTGCTTTTTGTGTTTGCCCTGACCTTCGGCCTTCTTGCGTATGGTCTCGCGGTAAGGGATTTTGGGCGTGCGGCTGATGATTTTGACCCCGTAGTCGGCCAGGCGTTCCTTGGCGGTTTCCAGATGAAGGTCGCCCATACCCCACAGGATCTGCTCCCCCGTCTCCGGGTTGCGTTCAAACTTCAGGCTGGGGTCTTCTTCCAGCAGCTTGCGCAGGGCATCGCCGAGCTTGGCCTCGTCGCTGCGGGTTTCCGGTGCAATGGCTTGCATCACCACTGGGTCAGGAAGGCGTGCGGAAGGGAACTCCAGGCGCTCCCCCTGCCATAGCTCCATGCCCTTGTGCAGATTGTCGGCTTTGGGCAGGGCCAGAATAGTGCCCGCCTCGGCCTCCTCGAGCTCCACCAGATCCTTGCCTTTGGCGGTGTAGAGGTGGGCCAGCCGCACCGTGCCGTTGTCGGACTGCAAGGTGTCTCCTACCTTGACCTTGCCGCGGTACAACCGGGCAAAGGCCACCTGCCCCATGAAGGGGTCTACCTGCACTTTGAACACCTTGGCTGCCGCACTGCCCTCGCCCCAGCGCTCGGTGGGGGAGGGAAGGGCCTCGAGGAACAAATCGAGTAGCATATCCAGGCCAATCAGCGCCCCGGACGAGCCTATAGCCACCGGATAAACCTGGCCCTTGCGTACTGCTTCGTGGAAAGCCCTCGAGAGGGCCACTTCTTCCACCTCGCCCCCTTCCAGGTATTTTTCCAGCAGACTCTCGTCGGTTTCAATGATGGCCTCGCGGGCCTCGTTGCGGTACTTTTCGACTTGAGCCCTCTGTTCTTCGGGAATGCTGGCCACCACCGGGCGGCCTTTCTCGTAACGGAAGGCGCGGTCGTGTAACACGTCAATCAGCCCCACCCACTGGCCGTTTTCATACAGCGGCAGATGAGCCGGGATGATATGGCCCAGGGTGGAGCGCAGGTCCTCCAGGAGGGCAAAAAAGTCGCCCCCTTTCTCCAGCTTGGTTACCACCACCATGCGCGGTAGCCCCAATCGCTCGGCCACCGTCCAGGCCCGCTCGGTGCCAATCTGCACGCCGGTTTCGGCAGAAACCACCACCACCGCCGCATCGGCGGCTTCCATGGCCCCGCGAATCTCCCCCACAAAATCGGCATAGCCGGGCGCGTCGAGCAGGTAGACCCGATGCCCTTGGTAGGTCAGGGGCAACACCGCAGTGCGAACCGAGACCCGATGGGTCTTTTCCTCCGGGGTGTAGTCCGAGGTGGTGTTGCCCTCTTCCACCTTGCCCATGCGATCCTTGCCCCCGGTGAAGTAGATGAGCGCTTCGCCGAGGGTGGTTTTTCCGCTGCCGCTGTGCCCCACGAGGGCGACAGTGCGAATCATGATTGACCTCCTTTTGTGGCAACAGTATAAGGGTTGGGGGGAGACAAAAATACTTTTGCGCTGATGTATCGGCGCTCATAGCGGATAGCCGAAGTTCAAGCGGTCTTTGGTTGGTTCGCTAGCAGGGTCGTTTGGTTTCCGACAGGTTGTGTGTCTCAGGTCTCAAGTCGCAAGTCGGTAACCGCTTTCAGCTTTGGGCTTTCGGCAAGTGGCTTTGAATCCGGGCATCCAGAGAGGGTAAGTTCGTTCGCCCCATTATTCTGTTCCTAACAAAACGAATGTGATACCCTGTTGCTGGGTTATGTTGGAACGCCTCGAGGTGCAAAACCTGGCAGTGCTGGAGCGGGTGGCGCTCGAGTTTGGCCCTGGCCTGACAGTGCTTACGGGCGAAACCGGCGCGGGCAAGAGTGTTCTGGTGGATGCTTTGTCGTTGCTCCTGGGCGAAAGAGCCGAGGGCCTGATGCGCCCTGGGGCCGATACCCTCCTCGTAACGGCTTTCTTCAATGGTAAAAGCCTTTCGCGTAAGGTTTCCCAAGGGCGCAGCACCCCGCGCATCGAGGGCGAGGTGGTGAGCCTGAAGGAACTCAGCGACGAGGCTGCCCAGCACCTGACCATCCATGCCCAGCACGCAGCCCTGGCGCTTTTTGGTCGCAAGGCCCAACGTAAGCTGCTTGATTCGCAGGTAGAGCCGGGTCTGCTAGAGCAGTACCAACGGGCCTACTCGCATTTTCAGGCCATTCTGAGCGAGACCGAACGCCTCGAGGTGGCCGCCCGCGAACGCGAACGTAAGCTGGATATTCTGCGATTTCAAACCAGTGAAATTGACCAGGCCAAACTGGTGATGGGGGAAGATGAGCAGCTCATGCAGGAGGCTGAACGCCTGCGCCATCTGGAGACCCTGCGGGAGCGGGTTTCGGCGGCCATTGCGGCGCTCAGCGGCGATGGCGACGCCCTGGGCCTGGTCACCCTGGCCTCGCGGGAAGTGAAGGCTGCCGGGCGCTTTGATGCACAACTGGAGCACCTGGGCCAGGACCTTGAGACCGCCCTGGATGGCTTGCGGGCGGTGAGCCGCGAACTCGAGGACTACCTGGAGGGCCTTGAGGCCGACCCAGAGCACCTCGAGGCGGTGGAAGCCCGGCTGGCCCTGATCGAAAAACTTGGACGCAAGTACGGCGAGGGCATCCCGGCCATCCTGGCCTTTGCCGAGGCTGCTCGACGCGAGCTGGCCGAGCTCGAGGGCGCCGAGGATCGCCTGGCCGAACTTTATATACAAAAAGAAAGCGCCTGGAACGCGCTCATGTCGGCAGGTGAGCAGCTCTCCAGGGCCCGTGCCCAGGCTGCCGACTGGCTTTCCAAAAAAGCCAGCGAGGAGATTCTCTCCCTGGGGATGCCATCAGCGCGTCTTCGGGTGGGGCTCTCCCCCCCGGAAAAACCCGGCCCCGACACCCTGTAAGTAGTGCAGTTGTTGTCTTCGGCCAACCCAGGCCTGAGTGAAGCCCCCCTGGAGAAAGCCGCTTCGGGCGGGGAGCTATCACGGGTGATGCTGGCGCTGGCCCTCCTGACCGGCTCGGAAGCCGATACGGTAGTGTTTGACGAGGTGGATACCGGGGTAGGCGGTGAAGCGGCCTGGCAGGTGGCCGAACGCCTGGCACGGCTGGCCCAGCAGCGTCAGGTGCTGGTAGTGACCCACCTTCCACAAATCGCGGCCAGGGCCCAAACCCACTACCGGGTGGTCAAGAATAGCCAATCGGTGCAGGTGCAGCAGGTGCAGGACGAGGAGCGGGTGCGCGAGCTAGCCCGGATGCTCTCGGGCAGCTACTCTGAAGCAGCCCTCGAGCATGCCCGTGAACTACTGATGGGCTCGGTCACGTAACCGGTTAATCACGGTTGCGTAATGCCTGGGGTCGCTCCTAGACTTAAGCCCTATAGCTCACCTTCTTATATCTGCCTTCCAATACCCATCCTATGAGCACCCCTGCCCCTCCCCTCGAGCCAGAAACCCTGAACTGGCTTAACCAACTTCCAGAGGCGGTGGTTTGGCTGGACGAAAAAGGGCAGATTGGCTGGTGCAACCCCGTGGCCACAGCCCTTATCCCCGACCCCAATCCCCTGGGCAAGCGGCTGGAAAACTGGTTTCAACCTGTGGCGCGTGAATCGCGAATGCACGAGCCGATGAATGCCGGTTGGTGGCAGAACAACCCTCAGAGAGGATTGGTGGGCATAGCGGGCAAGCGGTGGCGTTGGTTTCAGGTTTGTCTGGCCCCCTACCAAAACGGTCAGCTATGCATCCTGAGCGAGGTAACGCGCGAGTACAACCAGGCCCTGGCCTACCACTCTTCCCTCGAGGTGCTTTCCAGCCTGCTCACCCAGGAAGAAAAACTCGAGGAACTCCTCATGCGGGTGCTGCAAACAGCCGTCGAAGTGGTTCCGGGTGCCGAGGCCGGAAGCCTGACCCTGCTGGAAAACGGCGAGTTTAGATTTGTGGCTCAGATTGGCTTCGCGGAGGATTTAACCCAGCATGCCCTGAGCTACAGCCACGAGCTGGCCTGGTATGGGCTGGGAGAAAAAGACTGGTTGCTGGGTAAGCCCCGCTTGCTGGTATCGCCCCATATCCAGGAACGAACCCGAAAGCACGTCTCCCACGAGCTGGATATGTTCAATCAGGTGGGCAAACTGGAGGAGCTGAAGGCCACCGTGACGGTTCCGATTGTGCTTCAGGGCCAGGTAATGGGTACCCTCAACCTCGATTCGCTCACTTCTACCGAGGCCTTTCCCCCCGAGAGCCTGACCATTGCCCAGACCTTTGCTTTACAGGCCGCTACGGTGCTGTATGGCCTGCTTACCCGCCGAAATCTTTCCGAGCTGGCCCTGAGCGATGCCCTTACGGGGCTGGGCAACCGGCACGCCCTGGAAGAGAACTTCCCCAAAGTTAGGGCCCAGGCCGAACGCCTGGATCTCCCACTCACACTTATTTACTGGGACATGGATGGCCTTAAGCGGATCAACGACCAGTACGGTCATGCGGCTGGCGATCAGGCGCTCAAAATTCTGGCAACCACCCTCAAGAGCGTCTTCCGCCAGGAGGACCAGGTTTTTCGCATCGGGGGTGATGAGTTTGTAAGCCTGCACCTGGGGTTACCGCTTTCCGAGGTGCCCGAGATGGTACGCCGGGTACGCTCAGCCATCCACGTCGAGGTGAGCGCAGGAGCGGTGGCGATCACCCCCCTCCAGGATTTACAGGCCGCCCTGGGGCAGGCCGATCAGGCCATGTACAAAGACAAGCGCCGGGTTCGCAACTCACTCGAGCTTTAGCAAGACCCGCACCCCATCGGCCACGTACTGCACCGCCAGGGCTGCCAGTAGGATGCCCAGCACCCGGGTAATCACATTGATGCCGGTACGACCCAGCGAACTCGAGAACTTCAGGGCGGCCCTGAGCGACCAGTAGGTCAGGAACAAAACCGTTGCCGCCATCGCCAGAACCAGCGCGAAACCCACAATCCCCTGGGGGGCCGACCCGGCCAGAATCAGCACCCCGGCCAGGGTACCCGGCCCGGCGATGAGCGGAATGGCCAGCGGAAATACCGAGATATCGGCCCGGGCCTGCGACTCGGCATGTTCCTCGTCGGTCTCACGCTCGAGCTGGGCGTTGATCATGTCCAGGGCAATCTTGAACAAAAGCAAACCCCCCGCCACCTTGAGCGCCTCCAGGCTAATGCCCAGGTAGCGCAAAATCACCCCACCCAGCAAGGCAAAGGCCAGAACCAGGAGGCCCGCCACCAGGGTTGACCTGAGCGCAATGCGTTTTTGCTCCTGGTAGCTGCGGGTGCCCACTAGGGCCAGGAATAGCGGAATCAGGCCGATGGGGTCAATCAGCACGAACAGCGTCAGAAAGGCCTTGAGAGCAAACTCGACCATCGTGATTCAATCCTCATGGGCAGAAAAGCACCCGGCAGGGGGTTTATAGCGTGACCGCTTCGTCAGGCCCCCTGGCTGCCCTGGTGTTCAGGTTAGCAACCCTTCGAACTCCTCTTGCAGGGCTTCTGCATCCTGAACCGTGCGGCCCACTACCAGAATCGAATCCTCTCCCGCAATTGTGCCTACAATGTCGTCCCGGCGCAGTCGGTCAATCAGCAGGGCGATACCGGAGGCGTGCCCTTCGGACACTTTGAGCATCAGGATGTTCTCGCCCCGGTCTACGTCCCGCACGAAGGTACGAAAAATGCGCCGGAGTTCTTCCATTACATCTTCGGCCAGGTCGAGATGGGCCAGGGCGTATTTGTGCTTTCCCCGCCCCAGCGGAACCCGTACCAGGCGCATTTCGCTGATGTCGCGGCTCACCGTAGCCTGGGTTACGTCATAGTTCAGTTTCCGTAGCCGATCCACCAACTCGGCCTGGGTAGATATGCTCTCTCGAGTGATAATTTCTTGAATAGCCCGGTGACGCTGTTCCTTGCTTGCCATAGCGATTGCTCCCCGAATCTCGATTTGTGATTATACAGGCCGCGTGCGGCTTGGGATTATACAGAGTACCTGCCCAATGCTCAGGGGCGGATGTTCGATGCAAAGGGGACAATTTTCAGCCGACCCGGTTGCCAGGCCCATGCATGAAGATGCGGGCTGACCGGGGTCGGCCCGCTTGCAGTCGGGTTTCGCGTCCATCAATCAGCGGGTTCGATGACTTCGCGGGGGTACATCTGGTCAAGGACCTTGGTCAGACGATCCTCGGCGATCAGGCCTTCGCCAATCTGAAGGCGCCCGGTCTGCAGTTCCTGCATGGCCCAGGTGACTGCGTTGGGGTCGGGTTTCTCGCCCTCCAGGGTCCGCATGCGGGGTATCTCGTCGCTGTTAAGCACCGTGTTCTTGAAGTCATAACGCAGCAACTGTTGGGCGCGCTTTGCCGTTACCACGGTCAGGCGGTACTTGGAGTCGGTCAGGGCCAGAAGGGTATCAATGCCGGGTTCTGCCATAGGTCTACCTCTACAACTAAGCTCCGATTGTACAGCACAAAGTGAGAAATGTTTACTGCTCCTGCTCGCCCGCCTCGAGCCGCTTGCGCTCGAGTTCATCGAGTTCGCGTTCCAGAACTGGGTCTACCGAGAGGGCGCGGGCCAGCGCTTCGCCCATGCGCGGTTGTAGCAGCCGCTCAGCCTGAATGATGGCGGCAAAGTCGGAGACGGCTTTGTCGAGCTGGTCGTTGACCAGCACGTACTTGAACTGGTCGGCCATGCGAATCTCTTCTTCGGCCCGCTTGAGCCGCTTGTGAATCTTGGCCAGGCTGTCGGTTCCACGTACCAGGAGCCTTCGGCGCAACTCCGATAGCGAGGGGGGAATGATGAAGACCAGAATCGCTTCCGGCATGGCCTGTTTGACCTGCAAAGCGCCCTGTACCTCTATCTCGAGGATCACATCCTGTCCTTTGCTCAGGGCTTCTTCCACCGGCTCCCTGGGGGTGCCGTAGTAGTCGTCCACATACTGCGCCCATTCCAGGAAACCGTTTTGCGCAATTTTGCTTTCAAACTCGGCTTTGCTGACAAAGTAGTAGTCCACCCCATTGCGCTCACCCACCCTGGGTGTCCGGGTGGTCATCGAGATCGAGTAGTACATACGGTGATATTCCAGGAGCCTTCCCCGGATGGTGCCTTTGCCCACCCCCGAAGCCCCAGTCATGACAAACAGATTCCCTCGCGGCATAACTGGGGCATGGTATCAGAACCGATGACCCAGTGCCACCCGCCCTTCACATAACGAAATGCTGTTTGCCTACACTTGAGATTTCGCCCTTAAGGTTTAGACTAACCCCTGGCAACGTGCAGACGTTTTCGCGTGGGAGTATGAATGACACCTGAATGGGTCAAAGACGCGGTTTTTTATCAGATTTTTCCAGACCGTTTTCGCATGGGGGCCGGGCCCCCGGCCAGCCCAGCACCGGTACACAGTGGTTTTGAAGCCTGGGACGCGCCCCCCACCCTGCGCGGCTTTAAGGGGGGCAACCTCTGGGGTGTGATCGAGAAGCTGGACTACATCAAGGAGCAGGGCTTCAACGCGCTCTATTTCTGCCCCATCTTCAGTTCGACCGCCAACCACCGCTACCACACCAGCGACTACTTTCAGGTAGACCCCATGCTGGGCGGCAACGCTGCTTTGCGGAAGCTGGTTGAGGAGGCCCACCGGCGCGAGATGCGGGTGATTCTGGATGGGGTCTTCAACCACTGCGGGCGGGCGCACTTTGCCTTTCAGCACGTGATGGAAAACGAGGCGGCCTCGCCCTACCGCGAGTGGTTTCACATCTACAAGTTTCCCCTCCTCGCCTACGCCAAGCATGCCAACTACGCAGCTTGGTGGAACAACCCCGAGCTGCCCAAATTCAACACCGCCAACCCCGAGTGCCGCGCGTATTTGCTGTCTGTGGCGGAATACTGGTTTCAGTACGGCATAGACGGCTGGCGGCTGGACGTACCCAACGAGATTGACGACGACGAGTTCTGGCGCGAGTTCCGCCGGCGGGTCAAGGCACAGAACCCCGAGGCCTACATTGTGGGCGAAATATGGGACGATGCCAGCCGGTGGTTGCAGGGCGACCAGTTCGATGCGGTGATGAACTACCCGCTGGGACGAGCCATTCTGGGCTTTGTGGGGGCGGAGGTGCTGGACAAAGACCTGGCGGCCAAGAGTGGTCTGGGGCGGCTGGAAAGCCTGGGGGCTATGGCCTGCCACAACCGCCTCGAGGAGCTTTTTCGCCGCTACGACTGGGACATCGTGACCGCCCAGATGAACATCATGACCTCGCACGACACCCCGCGGATTTTTAGCCTCCTGCGGGGGCAGCTCGAGCGGGTGCAACTGGCCTTTGCCATGCTTTTTACCCTGCCGGGCGCACCAACGATTTACTATGGCGACGAAATCGGCATGGCCGGGGGCCACGACCCCGACAACCGCCGGGGCATGATCTGGGATGAGGCTCGCTGGCGCAAGCCCCTCATGCAGACCATTCAACAGATGGCGGCCCTGCGGCAGTCGCTGCCGGTGTTGCGGCGGGGCCGATACCAGTACCTCTATGCCCAGGATGCCCACCTGGCCTTTGCCCGAATCCACGGACAAAGCAGCGTGGTGGTGACCATCAATGCCTCGCCCGAGCCCTGGCGGATCAACATCCCGCTGCACGGGCTGTGGCCCAGGGGTGAGCAGGCCATAGACCTGCTGTCGGGCAAAGAAGGCCGGTGTGTGGGGGGCTACCTCGAGGACGGCGTCCTCGAGCCGTTTTCCCTGGCCGTCTGGCAGACCCTCGAGCAGGCTTGAACGCCAGAGTGCGGAGGGCGGGGGACATCAGGGCCCCTTAATGCATCGAAGCTGGCCTTGATGCAGAACCACCAACCCCCTATTGTAAAAGGGTCACCTTACTATCCCTCACGGCAATACCAAATGACGAGGCTGTTTCTGTTTAAGACAGAACCATTTTAGACGCGTCTACTACTTATGGTAGTAAATCACAAGTTTTCCCGCTATATATTCGGACTGGTAGGCTTGATTTTCTTTTGATACCTACAGTATTCTGTTTATACCCAAATCAAGGGCTTTTCCAAGACCTCTTGTCAAAAACATACAACGGGTAGTAGTATCTAGCGCGGAACCCCCCATATCTTGGGCCGCAATGACGGCTGGGGAAATCTCGCTTAAATTTGGAGGACACCATGAATAACTTCACGCCCGCAATATTTGATGATCACGCCCAGGCCATCGCCAAGCGCCAGTACATGCAACCGGGCGATGGGGACGTATTTGGAATGTTTCGCCGGGTGGCTACCTGGGTAGCCTCGCCCGAAAAATCTGATCAGGACAAAGCGTACTGGGGGGAGCAGTTTTACCAGTTGATGGCCTCCAAACGCTTCTGCCCTGGTGGGCGGGTATTGGCGGGAGCGGGCACCCAGCACGGCAACGTGCTCAACTGCTTTGTGCAGGGAGCCACCGACCACGACCCCAGCAGCTTTGACGGCGTGCTGGAAGTGGCGACCAAGCTGGCTCTGGTTACCAAGGTTGGAGGGGGCAACGGGGTCAACCTCGACCCCTACGTCTCGCGCAAGAATGCCGGCCCACGTGGAACCGTGCGGGGTTTCGCCTACATCTCTGCAGAGCACGCCGACGTAGAAGACTTCATCAAGGGCATGATGCGCCCCCCCATTAACCCCGATGGCGACAAGGAAAATATCACCGTGCGCAACTGGACGCGGGTGGTCTATGGCCTCCTGAAGCCCGAACTGGCCGCGCTGGCCCGGCGCAACGGGGTCATGACCGTGCGGGAAAAGCCCAGCGATGTGCTGGTTGTGCCCGACGACATGCGCGGCATCATCGAGGCCGCCAGGGCTGCCCTGAGCCTCGCGGTCAAAGGGCAGGAACCCCATGTGGACTTCAGCAGCCTGCGTCCCGAGGGAGCCGAAATTAAGGGCAGCGGGGGCACCAGCAGCGGCCCGGTCAGCTTCCTGATGGAGATTTTCGACAACTTTTTGGAGTGGGCCAATCTGGGAGCCGAAAAAGCTGGCCCCGTGGCCACCCTGCGCTATGTATATGCGCCGGTGCTGCGGGTGGTACGCCAGGGCGGCACCCGCCGGGGTGCCGGGATGGCCACCATCGCCATTGACCACCCCGATCTGCTGGACTTCCTGACCGCCAAAGACCTCGACCGCGAGGCCAGCGAGGGTGATATCTCCACTTTCAACATCTCGATTCTGGCCACAGAAGCCTTCTGGCAGGTATTGCAGGCCGATGGCCTGTGGGCGGTTGAACCCTCCGAGGTGCCGGGCAAATACTACCCCTACCCGGTGCAAGGCCCCTACAACGGGGTGTTGCCCGACCTGCCCGAGCGCGTCCAGGACGGTGCCCGCCCCATTCCGGTCTACGACGGCAAAGTACCGGCCAAGTGGCTCTGGCACGAAATTGCCTGGCACGCCTGGGCTACTGGCGAACCCGGTCTGATTTTCGTGGACCGCATCAACGAGCTTTCGGCCCTCAAGAACCTGGGGCCCCGCTACCAGATTCGCTCCACCAACCCCTGTGGGGAAATCCCCCTCACGGTGGGCGAGCCCTGCGACCTGGGGGCGATTAACCTGGCGGCCTATGTAGAAAACGGCGAGTTCAACTATGCCGCTTTCCGACAGGATGTTCACACCGCAATTCGCTTTCTGGACAACGTGCTGGACGTGAATGTATTTGCCCTGGAAGACAACCGCGTTGCCAGCCAGAGTTTGCGCCGTCTGGGGCTTGGGGTGATGGGTCTTGCCGATATGCTCATCAAAATGGGCTTGCCCTATTCCTCGGAAGCGGGCCGCCGGGTGGTGGCTCAGGTGATGAACGTCATGCGCGAGGAAGCCATTGCCGAGTCGGAGCGGCTGGGTCAGGAGCGGGGCGTATTCCCGGTCTACGAGCAGCACCGGGCGGCCTTCGAGGCGCTGGGCATCCGCCCCCGTCGCAACGTGGCGGTACTGACGGTGGCCCCCACCGGTACCACCAGCATGTTGATGGGGGTTTCCAGCGGCATCGAGCCGATGTTCTCGCCTTTCATGTGGCGGCGCATTGGCGGAGAGTACAAGGCTTTGTTGCACCCCTTGTTTGTCGAGATGATGGAGCAGTTCCCTGCCGAGGGGCGGTTTGAGAAGAACGGTGCCTGGGATTGGGATGCCATCATCCAAGCTATTCAGGCCCACCACGGCAGTGTGAAGGGTCTGGAGGGCATCCCCAGCGCTATTGGCAATGTGTTTGAAGGGGCCCACGACGTGCCGCCGCTGGATCACGTCCGGATGCAAGGGGTGGTGCAGACTGCCTTCGACGCCGAGGGCTATGCGGCCAACTCGCTCTCCAAAACCATCAACCTGCCCAACCAGGCCACCGTAGAGGATGTGGAGGCGGCCTACACCGAGGCGTACATGACCGGTTGCAAGGGCATCACGGTTTACCGCGATGGCAGCCGTGAATACCAGGTGCTTTCAGTGAGCAAGGAAGAAAAGAAAGCCGAGGACAAGAGCCAGGAGACCGTAGCCGTGCAGCCCGCCTTGTTAGAAGTTCCTGCTAGCCCGGTGGCAGAGCAAGCAGGCCAGCCAAACGCCCGCCCGGTTTTCGAGCGCACGGGCCGCTTGGTGGGCTACACCGACATGGTCAAACTCACCGCCGCCGACGGTACCCGCCGGGGCTTTCTGGTGACGGTGAACATGCAAGGCGAGCACCCGGTGGAGGTTATCCTGACCTCCGGCAAGGCCGGCGACGAGGCCAATGCCGATAGCGAGGCCCTGGGCCGCATCATCTCCAAGGCCCTGCAATACGGCGTACCGGTGGCCGAGCTGGTCAAGACCCTGCGGGGCATTAATGGCGGCCTGTACGGCAGCTACCAGGGCCGCTTTGTGACCAGCAAGGCCGACCTGATTGCAGTAGCCCTGGAAACCACCAGCAAAATCCAGATTGCCGAAGGCGAGCGCAAAGCCGCCCAGATGCCCCTGGACGACAACATGGTGCCCCAGGCCATGCAGCGGGCCATGACCGCGCCCATCCAGGCCAGCAAGCAGCACCTGAACGCACCCCTGCAGAACATCCAACCTGCCAAACCCCATACCGGACTGGGCAGGTGCCCCGAGTGTGGCGACGAGAACCTGGTGCGTGAGGAAGGGTGTACCAAGTGCTATAGCTGTGGTTACAGCAAGTGCGGTTAGGTGTTACTGTACCTGGATCGTTATCTTTTAGAGGCATTCCTGCACCCGTTCATCCGGCAACTCCCCAGACGCAGTTTTAGCGCTCTTCATAGATGTGGCCGCCCATCCCGGTGGCCACTGTTCTGTCCTGGACAAAGGATTCTTAGTCCCCAATGGCTCGGTATCTGTGAGCAGTGCTCTAACTTTGGCTGGCACTCGAGTTCATTTACAAGTGGCCCTACATTCTGGAAGGGCGAGCCCAGATGCCGAGCGGACGGCCCATCTGGAAGGGCTGAAGTTGTGCATGATTCGCTAAAGTAACGCTGAAGTAATGGCGTGCCTGGCCAGGGTGTGTGAGCGGCTCAAAGGGGAGCTTACCAAGGGTAAGGGTAAATTGGGTTATTGACAAACCCGGACTTTGGGTAATCTGCAATGGTGAAGCCGAGACTTGAACAGGTGCTGGTGTGGCAGGAGCAGGGCCGTGCTGTGGTGCAGGTCGAGTTTTTTGACCATCTGGGGAAACTGCGGCGTGAAGTCTTTCACCGACCCACCCGCAACCTGGAACAAGCCCTGGAGGAAGTGGCTGAGGAACTGGCCGAACAGGGGATACAGGGGCAGCCCAGGGTGCGGCGCAGGCAGGGCAACCGCCTGATGGCGGCCCCGGAGTTGCAGCAGCTTTTTTGGCAAGTGCTCAACTCATAAGCGTGCCTCAAATGCCT
The DNA here is from genome assembly GCA_964543055.1 of uncultured bacterium. Lineage (GTDB taxonomy): Bacteria > Deinococcota > Deinococci > Deinococcales > Thermaceae > Meiothermus. The sequence goes on along the minus strand of CAZIXH010000042.1, from coordinate 11,014 downwards.
CTGGCAATGCTCTCTTGTTTGAGCAACTCCATTACCCGCTGTCCCCAGGCCCGTACGGCGGCGGGGTCGCGCCAGTCGCCCTCGGGGAAGCCCTGGCTGGCAAGGGTTTGGCGGGCGGCCTGGGTGAGTTCTTCGGGGATAAACTTGCCTGCAAAAAGGCCCACATCTACCGGCTCGACCAGTTGCCGCACCGGGCGCAGGTAGCGCAGGGCGGTTTGGACGTGGTCGGGGGTGTCCTGGTGCATGGTCATGGAGACCAGATAGTAGAACACCGGGATGGTTTTGAGCTGTTGCTGGTGTTTGGCCACAAATTCCACTGCTTCGGGCAGCCAGCCTTCTTCGCGGATGGCGCTGCCCACTATGACGGCGCGGTAAAGGGAGAGGTCGTGGATTGCGCTAAGGACGCGGGCTACGCTGGGAATACCTCCAGCCTCGAGGAGGCGCTCGAGTTCCTCAGCAATCTCCTTAGCACTTCCGGTCAGGGATGCATAAGCGATGAGGACGGGTTTTTCGAGCACGTCACGCCTCCTGGTTTGATTGTCCGACAAGAGGGCGGGACATTTGTCAAGCAGGTGGGGGCGGCAACATGTTCTATCCCACCCAATCGCCCGAGATGTCAATACACGACCAGGCTATCCACAAGACAAGAAAGCCCCCTTCCTGACTTACGGGGAGGGGGCAGTTTTCTAGACTCTAGGCGCCTGCGCCGGGTTGCTGGCGGTTGTCGCCGGGTTGCACCACGGGGGGCATGGCGGGCTCGGGTAGCAGCAGATACTCCAGCACCTGGCTCACGTCCTCCACCAGCTTGATGTCCAGCCCTTCCAGCACTTCCTTGGGCAGATCCTCGAGCTGCGGTTCATTGTCCTTGGGCAGCACGATCTTGTGGATACCCGCCTGGTGGGCTGCCAGCAGTTTTTCCTTTACCCCACCAATAGGCATCACCTTGCCGCGCAGGCTGACCTCGCCGGTCATGGCGATGTCCATGCGGGCCGGACGGCGGCTGAGGGCGCTGGCGATGGCGGTGGTCATGGTGATGCCGGCACTGGGACCGTCCTTGGGGGTGGCGCCATCGGGGACGTGTACGTGCAGGTCTACCTTGTTGTAAAAGTCCTCGGGCAAGCCGTAGGTCTGGGTGTGGGCCCGCAGGTAGGTGAGGGCGGCCTGGGCCGACTCCTTCATAACCTCGCCCAGTTGACCGGTGAGCGAGAGTTTGCCGCTGCCGGGAACCGCAGCCACTTCAATGGTGAGCAGGGTGCCGCCCACCGGCGTCCAGGCCAGGCCCTGGGCGGTGCCCACCTGCGGCTCGGTCTCGGCCTTGTCGAGGCGGAAACGCGGGATGCCCAGGTAGGTGGGTACGTCGGGCGCGTCCACCGTGCGCAAGCCTTCCCATTGGCCCTCGAGCCAGAACTTGGCGCCCTTGCGGGCAATCTTGCCCATCTCGCGCTCGAGGCCCCGCACCCCGGCCTCGCGGGTGTATTCGTTAATCACCCGCATAATGGCGGCATCGGTGACTTCAATCTTGCCCTCCATACCGGCTTCCTTGACCTGTTTGGGCCAGAGGTACTGGCGGGCGATGGCGGCTTTCTCAAGGTTGGTGTAGCCCGGAATCTCGATGATCTCCATCCTGTCCAGCAAGGGCCGGGGGATGGTTTGCAGGGTGTTGGCGGTGGTGATGAAGAAGACCTTGGAGAGATCGTAGGGCACGTCCAGGTAGTGGTCGGTAAAGGTGTTGTTTTGCTCGGGGTCGAGCACTTCCAGCATGGCACTGGCGGGGTCGCCGCGCCAGTCCGAACTCATCTTGTCAATTTCGTCCAGCAGGATGACCGGGTTGACCACCCCCACCTGCTTCATGGCATGGATCAGCTTGCCCGGCATGGCCCCAATGTAGGTGCGGCGGTGCCCCCGGATTTCGGCTTCGTCGCGCACCCCACCCAGCGAGATGCGGTGGAACTTGCGGTTCATGCTCCGGGCGATGCTGCGCCCCAGCGAGGTCTTGCCAACCCCCGGCGGCCCAACCAGTACTAGGATGGGAGCCTTGTTGCGCACCTCCAGGTGGGCGGTCATCTGGCGCACCGCCAGGTATTCCAGGATGCGCTCCTTGACATCCTTGAGGCCGAAGTGATCCTCGTCCAGAATTTGGCGGGTGTGGGCAATGTCCAGCACCTCGGGGTCAGCTTTGGTCCAGGGAACCTCGGTTAGCCAGTCCAGATAGGTGCGGGCCACGGTGGCCTCGGGGCTGCCCTGCTGCATGCGCTCGAGGCGATCGAGTTCCTTGAGGGCCTTGGTCTTGACGGCCTCGGGCATTCCGATTTCTTCGATCTTTTTACGCAGCGCGTCCAGGTCGCTCAGCCCGTCTTCGCCCCCACCCAGCTCTTTCTGGATGGCTTTCATCTGCTCGCGCAGGTAGTACTCGCGCTGGTTGGAGTCCATCTGATCTTTGACCCGCTGGGCCACCTTCTTGTCCAGCTCGAAGCGCTCCAGATCCCGACTGAGAAATTCCAGCACTTTCTTGAGCCGGGCCTCGATATCGGTCAGCTCGAGGATTTCTTGCTTCTCGGCCACCGTCCAGGTCGAGTGATAGGTGATGGTATCGGCCAGCATGGCCGGGTCGGTGGTGCCCTTCACGGCCTCGAGCTGGTAGCGATCAAGTCGTAGCGACTTGTGGCTGGTCACATATTTATCGAAAGCGTCCTTGAGTTCTTCCACCAGCACACGGGTCACGGTCTCGTCGGCGGGGAAAACCTCGGAGTACACCTCGCCCCGGGCCCGCAGGAACGGCCCTGCAATGTAGTCCTTGACCTCGGCCCTGGCGCGAGCCTCGACCATGACCTGCAAGGTGCCATCGGGCAGGCGCATGGCCTGCTTCACCACGGCCTGCACCCCCCACACGTACAGGTCGTCCTGGGTGGGATCGTCCACTTCCGGGTCGCGCTGTGCTACCAGGAAGATCAGCCGGTCGGCACCCATTGCTTCTTCGACCGCACGCTTGCTTTTGGCACGGCCCACATCCACCGGGGTAGTGGTATGCGGCAAGATGACGGTATTTCGCAGTGGAATGACCGGCAGTTCTAAGCGCATATGGTATCTATCTCCTGAGTTCCGCCTGGGGTTCGTCGCTCTCTCGGCGGGATGGGAGCGATATATGTTTTGATTTTATAAGGTGGTGGGACATGGATAGGGTCAAATCTTACACTTAGGCTACTTGAGCCTACCTTACTCAAGGTTTGTTTAGCCAATTCTCGGAGTTGCAGCATCTTTTGCCGTTCTTGAAGGCCGTTATGGAGCCGGAATTCGCTGCACGTCGCTCACGTTCCCCAAAATAAGTTCAATTTTTAGATACTCTCCTGGCTCGGGTGCAGGGTTCAAAAACGTGTCCTGAAAGCGCAACTGACGGGCGGTGTGGCCCGTTTGCAACACCACGTCATAGAAAACCGCTCCATGAATGCTGGCGATCCGGGCTTGCAAAACCGTACCTTCAAGGGTCTCGTACACATACAAATTCTACGGCATAGTCAACTTTGACGCGGGGTTTAACAGTGAACTGGTCTCGAGACGGCATCCGCTCGCAGGCTCAGATTGTGGGTATCATCAGGGCAAAAACCACCAGCAACAGAGCCGCAATCGCGCCAGTGGCAATATCCATCAGTAGGTCGCGGGCAGCTTTATTATCGCGCGTAGTTCGTTTGAGCGCCATAGAATATGTATATAACATAAACATATTTAAGTCAAGACATAATGAAATAATTTCGTTTCACTATATACACAATTTTTGAACATATACACAATTTTTGAACCTCGAGCAAGGGTTATTGGAAATTCATTCACGATGTTGCATAAAGCAGGGCCTTCTAACCGGGAAACGTGTGCTTGACAACGTTCTAACCTGGCTCGTATATTCCTGTTAGCAAAAACCAACTAGGTTAAATCGGCTCCCGTGAGGGCACGAACCGTCTTAGTGATCAATCACCGAGAGGGTTTTTGCCCTTTGTTACTGCTATAGGCCCGATGAAGGAGGAAGCGTGCAGATCATCAAGCTTGAAGAAGTCCTGTCCGAATACTACCCGCCCCTGACCGACCACGAGGCACTGGTCGAAGCCAACCGCTGCCTCTACTGCTACGACGCGCCCTGTACCCACGCCTGTCCCACCCACATCGACATTCCCAGGTTCATCAAGAAGATTGCCACCCAGAATGTGGTGGGCTCGGCCCGCACGATTCTGGAGTCCAACCTGATGGGGGCCACCTGTGCGCGGGTCTGCCCCGTGCAGGAGTTGTGTGAGGGTGCTTGTGTACTTGGAGCTGAGCACAAACCCATCGCCATTGGGCGCTTGCAGCGCTATGCGACTGATTACGTCTACGAGCGTGGGATTGACGTGTTCAAGCCGGGCCCCCCTACGGGCAAGAAGGTCGCGGTGATTGGGGCGGGGCCCGCGGGCCTGACCTGCGCCGGTGAGCTGGCCAAGCTGGGGCATAGCGTCACGGTGTTCGAGAAGCGTGAGCTCCCCAACGGGCTCTCAACCTACGGCATCATCGTGCTGCGCGAGCCGGTGGAGGTGGCCCAGGCCGAGGCCGAGATGGTGCGGCGGCTGGGCGTGGAGATCAAGACCCAGATGGAGCTGGGCCGAAACCTTTCCTGGGACGAGGTGAAGCAGGCTTTCGATGCGGTGTTCCTGAGCGTGGGCCTGGGGGCCGTGCCCAAGATGGGAATTCCAGGAGAGGAGTACATCCTGGACGGTCTGCAGTACATCGAGACCTCCAAGATGAATCCTGAAAGCCTGAAGGTAGGGCATCAGGTGGTGGTGATTGGCGCGGGCAATACCGCGGTGGACTGTGCGACCATTGCCAAGCGCCTGGGAGCCGAGCGGGTCACGATGGTCTACCGCCGTACCGAGCGCGAGATGACGGCCTACGATTTCGAGTACAGCTTTGTGAAAAACGAAGGGGTGGAGTTCCGCTTCCTGACCCAGCCCGTGGAGGTGCTGGTGGAGAACGGTCAGGTAGTGGGCCTGAAGTGTGTGCGCATGGCCCTGGGGGCCCCCGACGCCTCGGGCCGGCCCGCCCCCCTGCCCGTGCCTGGGTCAGAGTTCGTGTTGCCCTGCGATCAGGTGGTGAAGGCCATTGGCCAGGAGAAACCAGCGGTGGCCCAGTTGCTGGGCCTCGAGACCGACAAAGGCTTCATCAAGGTCAACCAGAACTACGAGACCAGCCTGCCCGGCGTTTTTGCCGGGGGCGACTGCATCCGGGCCAAAGGCGCAGCCTCTACCGTGATGGCAGTGCAGGACGGCAAACTGGCGGCGTTTGCGATTCACCGCAACCTGATGGCCGGGATGGGCGCAGCCGCCGATGATTGATTTGGCGAATTGGCGAAACTGAGGTTGCTTTTCTTGGCTATGAGCCTCTAGCTTTCAGCGCGACTGAAAGGAGCACATAATGGCAGACCTTAGCATCAACTTTGCCGGCATCAAGTCCCCCAACCCTTTCTGGCTGGCCTCAGCGCCCCCCACCAACTCGGGCGCACAGATCCATCGGGCTTTTGAGCACGGCTGGGGTGGGGCGGTCTGGAAGACCATTGGGGCGCCGGTGCTGAACGTCTCGAACCGCTATGGGGCCTGGCACTACGGGGGCCAGAAAATGCTGGCCATCAACAACGTGGAGCTGATTTCTGATCGGCCCCTCGAGGTCAACCTGAAGGAGATCCGGGATGTGAAGCGCAACTGGCCCGACCGTGCGGTCATTGTCTCCGCTATGGTCGAGTCGAAGCCTGAAGTCTGGCGCGATATCGTGATGCGTATTGAAGATACCGGAGCCGACGGCATCGAGCTCAACTACGGCTGCCCCCACGGCATGAGCGAGCGGGGTATGGGCAGCGCGGTCGGTCAGGTGCCCTCGTACTGCCAGATGATTACCTCCTGGGTCACCGAGGTGGCCAAAATTCCGGTCATTGTGAAACTGACCCCCAACGTGGCCTCGGTGGTGCCGCCCGCTCGAGCGGCCCTGGCGGCGGGCGCCAATGGTCTTTCCCTGATCAATACCATCAACTCCATCGTTGGGATCAACCTTGATACCCTGGAAATCACCCCCAACATCGGAGGGAAGGGCGGCCACGGAGGGTACGCAGGCCCGGCGGTTAAGCCCATCGCCCTGAACTTTTTGTCCTCTTTAGGGGTGGACGACGAGGTTCGCCGCTACGGGGTGCCCATCTCGGGCATGGGGGGCATCTCGACCTGGAAAGACGCCGCCGAGTTTTTGCTGCTGGGCGCAACCAGCCTGCAGGTTTGCACGGCGGTTATGCACTATGGCTTCCGCATCATCGAAGACCTGGTGGACGGCCTCAACGCCTGGATGGATGCCAAGGGCTTCAAGACCATCTCCGACGTGGTGGGCAAGAGCCTGCACCGAATCTCCGACTTCAACGACTTCGACCTCTCTTTCCGGGCGGTGGCACGCATTGACCCCGACAAGTGCATCCGCTGCAACCTGTGCTACGTGGCCTGCAACGATACCGCCCACCAGTGCATTGACCTGGTTGATGCCAGCGGCAACGTGGTGCCGCCCTTCCGCTACGATGTACACTCCAACGGCAAGCTCGAGGCCGTGAGCACCCGCCCCCAGCCGGTGGTGCGCGAAGAAGACTGTGTGGGCTGCCGCCTGTGCCACAACGTATGCCCGGTGGAGGGTTGCATCGAGATGGTAGAGGTGCCTTCGGGCCGTGCAAGCGTCACCTGGCGTGAGCTTACCGAGAAGCGCCCCGAGGTGACCGAGGACTGGGAGGCCATGAAGCGGTACCGGGAGGAGGTGGGGATCGAGATTCACTGATATGGGCGAAGCTGAGAAGCTATTGGTCAAAATCTTGCGCGCTACTTCCGATACAAACATCCCATTTGATGGCCTATGTAGACTCCTCGAAAAGCTGGGCTTTGACGAACGCATCAAAGGCAGCCATCATATTTTTAGTAAGCCAGGTGTGGAGGAAATCTTGAATTTGCAACCAAGAGAAGGTGGAAAGGCCAAGCCCTATCAGGTCAAGCAGGTTAGGAGCGTGATTGTGAAGTACCGTTTGGGAGGTGAGGATGAATCATAAATACGAGGTTATTCTGTACTGGAGCGAGGAGGATCAAGCCTTTATCGCCGAAGTGCCTGAGCTGCCCGGTTGCGCGGCAGATGGCGCTACCCAGCAAGAGGCTTTGGAGAATGTCCAGGTGGTAGTTTCAGAATGGATTGAGACAGCCAAGGAACTAGGGCGACCCATTCCACAACCTAAAGGTCGCTTGATGTTTGCCTGATGCCTTCGAGTATCTTCTTGGGGCATTCTTAGGTGCAGTCCCTTATTTTAGTCGAGTTCGGAAGATTTTATGTTGTTCTCCAACCCGAGGGTAAGTCTGGTACTTTTTTTGGGGACGTGATTGGGTATCAGATGGTTTCATGAGTTCTGAAGAGATTTCACCGCGAGATTTGCTATCGATAAGAAAAAAATATCGCCTGTAAATATAAGGGGGAAACGCATGCCTTTACTCATCAAAAACGGCGAAATCATCACCGCAGACAGCCGCTACAAAGCCGACATCTACGCTGAAGGCGAGACCATCACGCGCATTGGGCAGAACCTGGACGCCCCGCCCGGTACGGAGGTGATAGACGCCTCGGGCAAGTATGTGTTTCCGGGTTTCATAGACCCGCACGTCCACATCTATCTGCCCTTCATGGCGACCTTCGCCAAGGACACCCACGAAACGGGCTCCAAGGCGGCGCTGATGGGGGGCACCACCACCTATATCGAGATGTGCTGCCCCAGCCGCAACGACGATGCCCTGGAAGGTTATCAGCTCTGGAAGAGCAAGGCCGAGGGGAACAGCTACTGCGACTACACCTTCCACATGGCGGTGTCCAAGTTCGACGAAAAGACCGAGGCCCAGCTCCGCGAGATTGTGGCCGACGGCATCAGCAGCTTCAAGATTTTCCTCTCCTACAAGAACTTCTTTGGGGTGGAAGACGGGGAGATGTACCAGACCCTGCGGCTGGCCAAAGAGCTGGGGGTAATCGTGACCGCCCACTGCGAGAATGCTGAGCTGGTGGGCCAGTTGCAACAAAAACTCCTGTCCGAAGGCAAGACCGGCCCCGAGTGGCACGAGCCCAGCCGCCCCGAGTCGGTCGAGGCCGAGGGCACCAACCGCTTTGCTACCTTCCTCGAGAACACCGGAGCCACCGGCTACGTGGTGCACCTCTCCTGTAAGCCTGCCCTCGATGCAGCTTTGGCCGCCAAGGCCCGTGGTGTACCCCTGTATATTGAGTCGGTCATCCCTCACTTTCTGCTGGACAAGACCTACGCAGAGCAGGGCGGGGTGGAGGCCATGAAATACATCATGTCGCCCCCGCTGCGCGAGAAGCGCAACCAAAAAGCCCTGTGGGACGCGCTGGCCCAGGGCTTTATTGACACCGTGGGCACCGACCACTGCCCCTTCGACACTTCGCAGAAGCTGCTCGGCAAGGATGCCTTTACATCGATTCCCAACGGCATCCCGGCCATTGAAGACCGGGTGAACCTGCTCTACACCTATGGAGTGAGCCGGGGCCAGCTCGACATTCACCGCTTTGTGGATGCGGCCAGCACCCGGGCGGCCAAGCTCTTTGGCCTGTTCCCGAGCAAGGGCACCATCGCGGTGGGAAGTGACGCCGACCTGGTCGTGTATGACCCCCACTACCGGGGCAAGATTTCGGTTGCTACCCAGAGCGTGAACAACGATTACAACGGCTTTGAGGGCTTCGAGATAGACGGCAAACCCAGTGTGGTCACGGTGCGGGGCAAGGTGGCGGTGCGCGATGGGCAGTTTGTGGGCGAAAAGGGGCGGGGTAAGCTCCTGCGGCGCGAGCCCATGTATTTCTGATGAAGCCGAAGCAGGTGCTCAGCTTCCTGGGGGGCGTATGTCTTTCGATTGGGGTGCTTCTGGCGCTGGGAGGTAGCTCGGCCTGGGCGCTATTTGTGGTTGTTGGCGGGTTGCTGATCGTGATTGCACAGCGCGGACCCAGGAAGTGGTGAGCAGGTTGGATATTTATGCGTGGCGCGGTAGAATCCCCATCTGAGAAGAGGTCTGGATGCTGATACCCCCTGACCAACTGCTGGTGTTCGCCCTGGCCAGCCTGGCACTGCTTCTGATTCCCGGCCCTGCGGTGTTGTACATCGTCACCCGCAGCGCCTCGCAGGGCCGTGCGGCGGGGGTGGCCAGCGTGCTGGGCATCCAGTGCGGCGGGATGGTGCATGTGCTGATGGCCACGCTGGGCCTTTCGGCCATTTTGCTTTCCAGCGCCCTGGCCTTCAACCTGGTTAAGTATGCAGGCGCGGCCTATCTGGTGTATCTGGGCCTTCGTACCTGGCTCTCGAGGGAGCCTGTGGAGCTTGGCGCTCTGGATCGGCAGCCCCTGCGGCGCATTTTTCTGCAAGGCTTTGTAGTCAACGCCCTGAACCCCAAGACCGCCCTCTTCTTCTTTGCCTTTCTGCCGCAGTTTGTAGACCCGGCCAGGGGAGCGGCCTCGTTGCAGTTCTTGTTGCTGGGGCTGGTTTTCATTACCCTGGCCACCTTCAGCGATGGAGCCTATGCGCTCCTCTCGAGCACGCTGGGGGGCTGGCTCCGGCGCAAAACCAAGGAGCCCCGCTTTGCCCAGGGGCAGCGGCTGGTAACCGGAGGTATCTATATCGGACTGGGCCTGACCGCAGCCCTGACCGGCCAGCGACACCAATAGGGAAGACCATGATGCAGTCCAACACCCCGCACACCCACCCATCCAGCACCAGCCTCGAGGCCCGTCCCATTGTTTCGGTGCAACAGGTCTCGATGGTTTTTCAGACCGGCACGGTTGCCCTCAAAGATGCCAACCTCGAGATTGCCCAGGGTGAGTTCATCAGCCTGATTGGGCCCTCGGGCTGTGGCAAGACCACCCTGCTCCGGCTGCTGGCCGACCTCATCAAGCCGACCTCGGGAACCATCCAGATCAGTGGAAAAAACCCGGAGGAGGCCCGCAAGAGCCGGGCCTACGGCTATGTTTTTCAGGCACCCACCCTGATGGAGTGGCGCACGGTGCTGTCCAACGTGATGCTGCCCCTGGAGGTGATGAACTTCCCGGCTTCTGAGCGTAAAGCCAGAGCCGAAAAGATGCTGGCACTGGTGGGGCTGGAAAAGTTTGCCAGGCACTACCCCTGGCAACTTTCAGGGGGGATGCAGCAGCGCGTCTCCATTGCCCGGGCGCTGGCCTTCGACCCCCAGCTCCTGTTTATGGACGAGCCCTTTGGTGCGCTGGACGAGATTACCCGCGAGAACCTGAACCTGGAGCTGTTGCGCTTGTGGCGCGAGACCGGCAAGACCATCATCTTCGTGACCCACTCCATCCCCGAGGCGGTCTTCCTCTCGACCCGCATCGTGGTGATGACCCCCCGCCCTGGCAAAATCGAGACGGTGATTCCGGTGGACCTGCCCCAGCCCCGTACCTTCGAGACCCGCGAACTGCCGGAGTTCTTCCAGATTGCCACCGAGGTACGCGAGGCCCTGCGTAAGGGGCATGGATACGAGGTGACCGAATGACCCGTATCTCGCCCAATTTGGGGCCCATGCTGGTAGTGGCCCTCATTGCGCTGGCCCTATACTGGCCGCTGATGTATCTGGCCAACATTCCGGCGGCCCAGCGGGCGCTGGACACCGGAGCGGCGCTCCCTTGCAAAACAGCCTTCGAGTGCGCTACCCAGCTCAGAAGCCCGGTGCTGCCCTCGCCGCAGCAGCTCTGGAATGGTTTTCGAAACCTGATGTTTCCCCTCAACTCCCCCAACGCCATTCCCCTAAATGCTCTCGTGACGGCGCTCGAGACCATTGTGGGCCTGCTGCTTGCGGCCCTGGTGGGCTTCTTTTTCGCCATCGGGATGGTGGCCTCGAGGGCCTTCGAGCGCTCCATGTTGCCCTGGATTGTGGCCTCGCAGACGGTGCCGATCATCGCCATCGCGCCCATGTTGGTGGTGGTGCTGGGCCAGTAT
>CAZIXH010000041.1:0-8819 GCA_964543055.1 uncultured bacterium | reverse complement strand
GCCTCCTGGCGGGTGCGCTCGGCTTCGGTCTCGCTGCTGCGGTAGTGCACGGCCACATCAAAGCCTTTTTCAGCCAGGGCCAGCAAAATGGCGCGCCCGATGCCCCTGGCAGAGCCGGTTACCAGCGCGACCTTGCTCACGGATTCTCCCTCTGAAACTTTTCAATCAGGGTACGGGTGATGTTGTTCAGGGGATACCGAAGGGCCTCCTCCGGGGTTACCCAGGCCCACTCGAGGATTTCTTCGTTGGGGGTAATGGTCTCAACCCGGCTTTCGGCGTAGTAGTTGATGAACAAAAAATGCAGGGGCTTGTAAAACTGCGGGTCGAACACCCCCTCTAAAAGCATGGCGTAGCGGATGTTGTAAAGCTCGAGGCCCACCTCTTCTTGAAACTCCCGTTGCAGGGCCTTTTCCAGCGGCTCTCCCCACTCAATTTTGCCCCCCGGTACGCCCCACAAGCCCTGCCACTTGGTGGTCTTGACAATCAGTACCCGGCCCGAAGGCCCCTTCACCAGGGCCCCTACGGTGGGAATCGGATATCTGGGTTCCATAGACCAACCTTCAGGCTACGCAGGTAAGCGGGATGAAAAGGTGCTGGAGGTTAACATGGGCCGGAAAGCGGAAAGCTGAAGGTTGAAAGCCAAAAGCCAGGAGACCTCGAGCCCCAACTAATTCTGTAGCTCCTTGTAAACCGCATAGACCCGTCCCCCTTTGGGGTAGGCCTCGAGGCTGTACAGCACGGCATGGTTGGGTAGGGCGGTTTTGGTACGCTGGGGCAGGCCGGTCTCGAACGCAACCACCAATGGGTCATCGCGGCGAAAGCCGGTGCCCCGGCTTACCCGGTCCAATAGGCGGGGGTGCTTGGCGCTGAAATAGACCCGCAGGGGTTTGCTGCCTGCCATCAGCACAATGGAGGGGGTGGGGCCGCGTTCGGCCAGCGCAATGATCACCACTTCCTCCGAGACCTGGTGCAACTCGGCGAGCTCGGGCACCAGCCGGGGGCTCTGGCCCTTCCTGGCCAGGGCCGCGTCCACTACCTCGCCGGGCAGCAGCATCTCGGCAGCGCCCAGGTTGCAAAGGGCCTCGAGCTCTTTTTCCAGTTCCTGTCCCGCATAGGCTTCGTGCAGGTCGGAGAGCAGGTCGTCGTCCTGCTGGATCAGCACGTGCATCACCTCGTGGGCCAGGGTAAAGCGCTGGCGTTTGGGAGGGGAGTCCTGGTCAATCAGAATATGGTTCTGCTCCGGCACCAGGGCCCCAAACTTGCCCTCCGGCAGCTTGCCATAGGAGAGGCTCGCGCCAATGCCTCCGGCCAGCCGTTCGGGGGTGAGGGGGGCGTGGGCCTTGCGGTAGCCCCGCGCCAGCTCAATTACTTTGGGTCTTAAGTTCATGCGCTCGGCCCGCTTTCCTACCTTACCGGATAGCCACAAAAACCGAAACCCGCAGGCTGTTTTCGTGAACTTCGTAATCGAATGTATAGGCCCGCTGGGGTGCGCCGGGCTGCTCAAAATAGGTATGGATTTCGTGCCAGGCCTGTGCTACCGAGCCTGGCCTGGGCCCTTCGGCAGTGAACATCAAATACCGTCCTGCCGGTACGTTCAGGCCGCTCAAACCCATCGGCACGTCGTCCTGCCCAATTACCTGGTAGCCCAGCAACACCGAAAAGGGGCCCGCTGAGCCCTTTTCGTAGTTGTAGTAGACCACAAAAGGCTTGCCCTTGGCCAAGCGTTTGGGAATCAGGGCTTCCAGTTCCCCTCGCTCAATCTTTTCCCACAGGGCCGGGATTTTAGCCGTTTGGGGATGGGCTTCAGCCACACGGCTGGTACGGGCTTCGTAGCCCGCAACAAAAAAGCCAGACTCCGAAGTGCGAACGGGCTTGCCCATAGCCTTCATCTTATGCGGATCTCGAATCACTATGTGACAGCGCTCCCCCGTCGGCGGCCCTGGTCAGCAGGCCGCACGTCTGGGAGGAGGTTACCCGGGCTGCTGTTGTACGGCCTCCTCGAGGCATAAAAAAAGCCGTCGGCCTCTCCGCCTTCGGCTTTGGGCTTTTGGCCTTCGGCTAACCTTCCAGCACCCGCTTGAGGTGGAGGAAGATCTCGTACCAGTCGCGCTTGGACTCCGGGCGCTTGCCGCGCAGCTCGATGCGGGCCAGGGTGCGCTGCCACTCCGGGGTAATCTCGGCCCCCAGGGTGGGGTCGGCAATCAGCTCGGCCAGACCCTTGGGCAGCGAGGCTTCGGTGCGCTCACCGTAGAAGTCTACGGGGGCTAGCAAGTCGTTGACCGTTACGTTGTAGGAGCCGGCCAGGGTTTGCAGGGTGTCGAGGGAGGGGTTGGTTCGGCCCCGCTCGAGGTCCGACAGATAGGGGACGGAAAGCCCACTCTTCTCAGATAAATCCTTCAGGCGCCAGCCCTGCTGGCTGCGCAGTTCACGGAGACGTTCGGCTAGTGTCATGGTTCTGACGGTAGCATAAAATCTTTCTACGGTCAAGACGTAATGTCCCGCTGTGGGTATTGCGTTATGCAGATAGATTATGCTAATATCATAATGGGAGGCAAGCACATGAACATCAACGAAAACGTTTGGAAAACCATTGGACGCGGAACCGTACATCCGAGTGAAGTGCTGAATACCCTCATCGAACTCGACAACCGCAAGGGCCAGATTGGTTTGTGGGCCCTGGAAAACGAGTTGCGCGAGAAAATGCCCCTGCTTCGCCCGCAGGCCCAGCCGCTGGCCCAGGCCTGGCTCGAGGCCACCATCCAGTACCGCTCCACCTACTACCCCGAAACCCGCCTGACCCGCCTCTGGAATCGCCTGGTGGGGGCCGACGCCCCAGGCGAAGCCAGAACCCTGCCCATGGCCAGTTAAGTTGCGCCCGTATAAGGTCTAGAGATGAATCCAGGCTGCACTAGAAAATCATGCTCCGGGCGCAATACCCGAATGATTTTCGATCATGCCATTATCCAAAACATAGGCGGGAGGTACTTAGCCGCCCTCTGACCGCAGGGTTGAAGCGCATAGGGGACAGGAGGCGGTTATGTTCTCAACATTTTTTTGGGAAATCGAGGCCAGGGATCGGCACCAACGCCTGCTCGAGGACACCGTGGGGATTGTCCCCACCATTCCATCTGTACAGGAGGCTCACATGATGCAACTCGCTCAGCAAGTTCAGGTTTCGGCGGTGGAGAATATCCGTCCAGTGTCTGCTTATGTGTTTGTCTCGTGCGCCCAACCCAAGCGCATCGTGCACGCCCTGAGCCGCCTGCCTGGGGTGGTCAAGGCCGATGCCCTGCTGGGGGCCTCCGAGGCGGTGCTGGTGGTGGAGCGGCACAACTTCGAAGCGTTGCAAACCCTCTTGACCGAAGTGCAGTCCACTCCCGGAGTCAAGAAAGTTTCAGTAAAGTTAGCAGCATGAACGGAGCCCCCTGATGTCCAAAATTGTGCCCAACTTATGGTTTGATCAAGAGGCCAAACAAGCTGCCGAGTTTTACTGTGCGGTGTTCCCCGAGGCCAAAATCACTCATGCTGTGGTTTTGCGCGACACCCCATCGGGCGACTGCGATCTGGTCTCGTTTGAGCTGGCGGGCCAGCCCTTCATGGCCATCAGCGCGGGGCCGTTGTTCAAGTTCAATCCTTCGGTCTCTTTTATCCTCAACTTTGACCCTTCCCAGGGCCGTACCAGGGAAGACCTCGAGGCCCTGTGGAACAGTCTTTTGTCCGGCGGTGAGGAGCTAATGCCGTTGGGTGAGTACCCTTTTGCACCCCTTTTTGGTTACCTTCGAGATCGGTACGGGCTCTGCTGGCAGTTAATCCTCTCGGACAACATGGAACCCAGGCTTCCCTTTATCATCCCGTCACTCCTATTTGTGGGGGATTTGCATGGCAAGGCCGAGGAAGCCGAGAACTTCTATTTGTCAATCTTCAAAGATGCTCACAGTGGCGTGACCTTTCGCTACCCGGCTGGCTCGGAGCCCGAGCAAGAGGGGACGCTGATGTACAGCGATTTTACGCTGGAGGGCCAGTGGTTTTCGGTTTCGGAGAGTGCCTTACAGCATGGTTTCAGCTTCAATGAAGCAGTCTCATTCATGGTGTTTTGTGATACCCAGGAAGAGATTGACTATTACTGGTCAAAGCTCTCGGCAGTTCCCGAGGCTGAGCAGTGTGGCTGGCTCAAGGACCAATACGGCCTGAGCTGGCAAGTTGTGCCCAGAGCCATGCTGGCTATGCTCCAGGATCCCGACCAGGAGCGGCTCCAGCGGGTTAACCAGGCCGTGCTCCAGATGAAAAAGCTCGAGCTGGACGAACTGCAAAGGGCTTACACCTAAGCAGTTACGACCAGCGTCATGCTAACCAGGGCGATCCTTGAGGTCGCTACCATTCTTTGAGGTGCTATGAAGATGAAGCTCTCGGCCACCATTCCGGTGGTGCCCAGCCGCGATGTGCAGGAGTAGTTGCATTTTTATCAGGCCTATCTGGGCTTTCAAGACCCCTTTACCTGGGGGGAAAACCCCGTCGAGTACGGTGGGCTGAGCCGGGATGGGCTGCGGCTGCATTTCTACCATGAACCCAACCCTCAGATTGGCCAGAACTATGCCTTGCGGCTCGAGGTAGACGAGGTGGACTTACTCTACGCGGGCTGTGAGGTGGCGGGTATCGTGCACCCCAACGGCAGGCTGGAAAACAAGCCCTGGGGCACCCGCGAGTTCACCGTGCTCGACCCCTCTGGGGTAGCTATCCGGGTTTATCAGGCGCTTTAGGGAATAACCCGCTCTTTAGGAGCTTGCAACAGGGCCTGGCCCAGGGCTTCGCCGGGCTGGCCGTCGCCCCGGTAGGCCTCGGGTTCTTTTTCGATCCAGGCGTAACCCTTGCTGTGAAACTGGATGCTGCGAAAGCCCTGAGCGAAGGTCGCCTCGATGAGCTGGCCCAGTGAGCCCGCCTCGAGGCCCATCGCTTGCAGCTCCTCCAGCAACTTTGGCGGCAGGTCGGGCTCGAAGCCCTGCTGGGCGGTGAGCACCTGGTAGGTCCGTTCCCGTTGCTCCATGGTGCCGCCCTGGGCAAAGTAGCGCTCCAGCACCCTGTACCAGTCGCCGCTCCTGGTGATGGGGGCCATATCGGCGTAGGCTTGCTCGAGTTCCTCTGGGCTATAGGCCCGGTAGTGGTTTTCGTGCACCACCAGTTCGCGCGACAGGCGCGGGCGCGGTGCTGGGCTTTCGTCCGGCACGCCCACACACAGCCCTGCTACCGGAACCACCCCCTGCGGTAGCTTGCAGAGCCGGACAATCTCCCGAATGCCGTTCAGCACCCCTCCAATCCATACAATGCCGTAGCCCAGGCTCTCGGCCATGGTGGCCAGTGCACTTCCGGCCAGCACCGCATCGGTAATGGCGAAGTGCAGGGCGGTGCGGGGCCAGCGCCCAAAGGCCCCCCCTCGGTGTTCCACCAGCTTTTGCAGCCGGTGCACATCAGCCAGAACCAGGAAAAACTCGGCGCAGGTCTCGATGTGAGGGTTCTGGCCGGAGTGGCTCGAGATTTCCCTTCTGAGCGCCGGGTCGCTGATGCGAAGCAGGCTGTACATCTGCGCGGTGGCATCGGTGGGGGCCCGCTGGGCAGCCAACAGAAGCTTGTCCAGGTCGCCCTCGCGCAGGGGCTCGGGCTTGAACTTGCGCACGCTGGCCCGGCGCTGGTATAGCTCGAAGAGGTCGCTCACGGGGCTAGCCTATCGCCGGGGTGCGCCTCCAACTGTGGCGCCGGTTGTAGAGCCCTGCTAGGGGAGCCTTTTTTCCATGCAAATGCTCAGCGGGTCTTCGAAGTAAGGGCCAAAAGGGGGAATGCGCCGGAAGCCGAAGCCCTCATACAAACCGATGGCCTCGGTCTGGGCTACGCCGGTCTCGAGGCGGAGTACCCGAATGCCTCGCTCGGCGGCGTAGGCTTCCAGATGGGCCAGCAGTTGCTTTCCCACCCCCCGCCCACGAAACCCAGGCCGACCGTACATGCGCTTGAGTTCGGCGTATTTGCTGCCAACAATCTGCACCCCGCCGCAGCCCACCGCCTGCTCGCCCAGGTACACCACGAAGAAGGCGACTCCCTGCTGGATTAGCTTTTCCACGCTGTAGCCGTGGCGGCTCTCGGGGGGGTAGTGGGGGTTCAGTACCGCATCGAGCTCGGCAATCAACGCTCGAGCCACAGCGCTGTCGGGTTGCTCGGGTTGAATTTTTACCCGCATGCTTTAGCTGCGCGCTTCGATGCCCGGCAGGGTGCCCAGCTCCAGGAGCTCGAGGCTGGCCCCCCCGCCGGTGGAGACATGGCTGAACCTATCCGCCATGCCCAGCTTGTTGGCAGCTGCCACCGAGTCGCCGCCGCCAATCACGGTAAAGGCCCCCTGAAGCCTAGCGATGGCCTCGCCCACCGCCAGCGTACCCTTGGCAAAGTCGTCCACCTCAAACACGCCCATAGGCCCATTCCACAGCACCGTCCTGGCCCCTTGCAGGGCCTCGGCAAAGGTACGGGCACTCTCCGGGCCGATGTCCAGACCCATCCAGTCCGCTTCAATCGCGCCCGCAGGCATAATGCGGGTAGGCGTTCCCGCCTCGATTTTTTGGGCCGCCACCACATCGGTGGGCAGCAGCAGCTTCACCCCCAGGTCGGCGGCTTTTTGGAGCAGTTCTCGAGCCAGATCCAGCTTGTCGTCCTCGACCAGACTTTTGCCTACCTGCCCCCCCTGGGCTTTGATAAAGGTAAAAGCCATGGCGCCACCAATCACCATGCCGGTCACTTTGGGCAGCAGGTTCTCAATTACCCCAATCTTGTCCGAGACCTTGGCCCCGCCCAGCACCACCCAGTAGGGCTTCTCGGGGTTGTGGAGTACCTTGCCAATGCTCTCGACCTCCTTCTCCATCAGGAAGCCCGCATAGCTTGGCAGAAACCGGGCCACACCGGTGACCGAGGCATGCGCCCGGTGGGCCGAGCCAAACGCATCCAGCACAAAAGCGTCGCCCAGACGGGCGAAATTTCTGGCCAGGGTTTCGTCGTTTTTTTCCTCGCCCGGTTCAAAGCGCACGTTGTCCAGCAGAATCACCGAGCCAGAAGGCGCCGACTTTACTTTCTCCAGGGTTGCCTCGCTGGCTGGGGTGAGTTCTGCCGAACCCCCAATAAAAATCACCGGCCTACCCAGGTGTTTTTCCAGTACCGGGGCCACCGGTGCAAGGCTGCTGGCATCTTCGTAGCCGCCCTTGGGGCGCCCGAGGTGCGAGAACAGAACAAGGGTCGCACCCTGCTCCAACAGATGCTTGAGGGTCGGAATGGCTGCCGAAACCCGGGTCTCGTCCTTGACCTTGCCCTCCTTAATGGGCACGTTGAAATCTACCCGTACCAGCACCCGCTTCCCGGCAGCGTTGAAGTCCTTTAGTGTTCGCATACACCACCTCCAGTAATACCGGATTCAAAAAGAACAGTTGACAGAATCAAAAGTCCATCAGGATGTTTTTTTGAATCCCAGAGCATTTCCGTTGGTCGGGTTGGTTCGTCACGGTTTGGCGAGGAACCAACCGAAGCTGGTATCAAAACCCCTCTCCTTTTGGGAGAGGGGATGGGGTGTGGGAAATCCCCCTTCCAACCTCCCCCATCAGGGGGGAGGAGCTCCTAGAGCTTCTTGCCGATGTACTGGGCCAGGTCGGCCACGCGGCAGCTATAGCCCCACTCGTTGTCGTACCAGCTCACCACCTTGACCATGTTGCCCACCACCAGGGTGTCGAGGGCGCTGAAGATGGAGGAGTGGGGGTCGCCCTTGAGGTCGCTCGAGACCAGAGGTTCCTCGGTGTAGGCCAGAATGCCCTTCATGGGGCCTTCGGCTGCCGCTTTCATGGCCGCGTTGATTTCTTCTTTGCTGGCTTCCTTGTTCAGGATGGCGGTGAAATCCACTACCGAGACCGTGCTGGTCGGTACGCGGAAGGCCATTCCGCCAAACTTGCCCTTGAGTTCGGGGATTACCAGGCCTACCGCTTTGGCCGCGCCGGTTTCGCTGGGCACAATGTTGAGGGCAGCCGCTCGAGCGTCGCGGGGGTCATCCTTGACGGCATCCACCAGGCTCTGGCTGGCGGTGTAGGCGTGGACGGTGGTCAGGATGCCCTTGTCAATCCCGAAGGTATCGTTGAGCACCTTGGCCACCGGGGCCAGGCCGTTGGTGGTGCAGCTTGCGTTGGAAATCACGTGATGCTTGGCCGGGTCGTAGGAACCCTCGTTGACGCCCATCACCACCGTCAGCATGTCGCCCTTGCCGGGTGCGCTGATGATCACCTTTTTGGCTCCGGCCTTGAGGTGGGCCTCGGCGGCCTCGAGCTTGGTAAAGCGCCCGGTGGACTCAATCACGATGTCGGCCCCAATCTCGCCCCAGGGCAGATTGGCCGGGTCTTTTTCCTCGTAGACCCGGATGGTCTTGCCGTTCACCGTGATGTTTTGCTCGTCGTAGCTGACGGTTCCGGGAAAGCGGCCATAGTTGGAGTCGTACTTGAACAGGTGGGCCAGAATGGAGTTATCCGACAGGTCGTTGATGCCGACCACTTCCACCCCGCGTTCTTGCAGAATCCGGAACACCTGGCGGCCAATGCGCCCAAAACCGTTGATGCCTACTTTCATATGGTTCCTCCTACTTGAGCGAAACGCTGAATTGCTTCCGCGTTCTGCTGGACACTATAACGCCTCACCCTGGGGACGCCCATCCACAAGAATACTCCGCCCGAGGTTTCTCGGACGGAGAAGGATGTCCTAGGGGCTACCGGGTACGGCCTGCCAACAAGTCCTCGGCGGCTTTCTGGGCCTTATCC
>CAZIXH010000040.1:0-6624 GCA_964543055.1 uncultured bacterium | reverse complement strand
AAAATGGTGTATGGTATGAGTCAATTTGCTTTGGCAAAGGAGGCAGCTCATGCGTGTTCGGCTTGGTTGGTTGGTTTTGGTTTTGCTCCTGTCAGCAGGTTTGGCGCAACAACGTACCCTCACGGTTTCGGGGTTTGGCCTGAACCAAAATCTGATTGACAAAAATATCACTCGCCCTTTCGAGGCCCGCTGCAACTGCAAGATCGTCTGGGAGGTGGGCAACAACGCCGACCGCCTGGCCAAGCTGGCTGCCCGCAAGGACAACCCCAATGTGGACGTAGCCCTGCTGGGTGACTACTTCGCCCAGTTGGCCGCCAATCAGGGGCTTCTGGAGCGTCTGGACACTTCCAAGCTCAGCAATCTGAACGAGCTTTACGACTTCGCCAAGAACCCTCTGGGTGGCAACCTTGCGGTGGCTTTTACCACCTATGCCATCAGCATTGCCTACCGCACCGACAAAATCACCACCCCCATTACCTCCTGGCGCGATCTCTGGCGCCCTGAACTCAAAGGCCGCATCGCCCTGCCCAACATCACTACCACCCAGGGGCCACCGGTGGTCTGGCTCATCAACCGCGCCTTTGGCGGCACCGATACCAACGTGAATCCCGGCTTTGAACGCTTGAGTGCCCTCAAAGCCAACGTGGTGACCTACTACAACCAGTCGGCCCAGTTGGCCGGATTGTTCGCCCAAGAAGAAGTATGGGCCGCCCCCGTGGGGCGCTTCGCCTGGGGCAACTTGCTGGCTACCGGCAAACCCCTGGCCTGGGCTCGTCTCTCCGAAGGTCAGGCGGGGGTTTCGAATGTGGCGGTTCTGGTCAAGGGCAGCCGCAATCAGGATCTGGCTTATCAGTTCATTGACTTCATCCTCTCCCGCGAGGTTCAGACCGCGCAGGCCAACGACCTGGTAGATTCTCCTGTGAACCGCAATGTCCGTGTCGCCGCCGACAAGGCCGCCCAGCTTACCTACGGCCTGCAACAGATCGCTTCCTTGCGCACCGTAGACCCTGACTACATCGTCAAGGTACGCGATGCCTGGATTCAGCGCTGGAACCGCGAGGTTGCCCGCTAGCAGACTTTAGCCGATGCCTTCCGATTCGCTTTCCCTCCTCTAGGGCCTCCACGGGAAGCGTTTATCTGTGTGGTGGTTGGTATATCAACCGAGCCGAAACATGAAGCTTTCCGTGTGTATTTAGGAGAAATACTTGCCAAGCCAGTCTCCTGCACGACTAGCAGCCTGGGTTCTACTGAGTCCGGCGCTGCTTTTCGTGGCGGTGTTTTTTCTGCTGCCGGTGGTGGCGCTGCTCCTGGAGAGCTTCCACGTGGGCAAAACCTACGGCCTACAAAACTACCTCACCTTCTTTGCCGACGATTTCAACCGTGAGGTCTACTGGCGCACGCTGTGGATATCTTTGCTGGTGACGCTGGTCAGTGCCCTGGTCTGTTATCCCGCGGCCTATGCGGTGCTCAAAATCAACCCTCGCTGGCGGGGTTTGATCATCGGGCTGATTATCCTTCCCCTCATGACTTCGCCGGTAGCCCGCACTTACACCTGGCTGGTGGTATTGGGGCGCGAAGGAATTGTTAACAAAAGCCTGGTCGAAACGGGGCTATTACAAGAACCCTTGCGCATCCTGTTTACCGAGTGGGCAGTGTTTATTGGGCTGCTCCAACTGATGATGCCCTTGATGCTGCTGTCGCTGGTTAGTGCGATGGAAAACCTGCCCAAGGACGTGGTGCCGGCGGCGCGTAGCCTGGGGGCCTCCGAGGGGCAGGTCTTCTGGCGGGTAATTCTGCCCCTGACCCGCGAGGGCCTGGTGGTGGGGGGAACCCTGGTCTTCACCGGTTGCATAACCGCCTACGTGACCCCCGCCCTGCTGGGCGGCCCTCGGGTGACGATGCTGGCCACGCTACTCTATCAGAAGGCGGGCGTAACGGTGGACTACGCTGCGGCTGCGGTGATCTCGGTAGTAATGTTGCTCACCACGCTACTGGTCAACTTCCTGTTGCGAGGCCGGGCTGCCCGAACGGCGAGGGCTGCATGAGGGAGTCGCGTTTCCCCGTAGTAATGCTGGTGCTGGCACTGCTGTTTCTGGTGGGGCCCTTTGTGGTGGTGTTTATCTCGGCTTTTAGTGGTGACCGCACCCTGGCCTTTCCGCCCAGTTCGTTTTCAGTGCAGTGGTTTGCCAAGGTGCTCACGGTGGAGGCTTTTCAGGCCAGCTTTGTAACCAGCCTGTGGCTGGGGGTACTCTCTACCCTGCTGGCGCTCTTGATGGGCATCCCGGTGGCCTATGCCCTGGCCCGTTACCAGGTTCCAGGTGCAGAGGTGATCCGGGTCATTCTGACCAGCCCGCTGATTCTGCCTGCGCTGGTGGTGGGCCTGGCCCTGTTGCGCTACTTTGTGCTGATCGGCAACAACTCCATCAGCACCGGGCTTTTGATCGGACACACTGCCCTGCTGCTGCCCTACGCGGTACGGGTGGTCAGCGCCAGTCTGGCCAATCTGCCACGCGACATCGAGGATGCGGCCATGAGCCTGGGCGCCAACCGCCTGCAAACCTTCTTCAAGGTGGTGTTGCCCAACATTCGCGGTGGCGTTGCGGCAGCCAGTGTGCTGGCTTTCATCACCTCGTTCAACCAGGTGCCGGTTTCGTTGTTCCTAACCGGGCCTGGGGTCTCGACCCTGCCTATTCAGATGCTCCTGTACATGGAATACACCTACGACCCCACCATCGCGGCCCTCTCCACCCTGCTGATTCTGTTCTCGATTCTGTTTGTGCTCCTCACCGAGCGGCTGCTGGGTATCTCCAGATACATGTGAATATGAGCGATTTTCTGAGCCTGCAAAACCTGACCCTGGCCTACACCAAGGGCACCGCAGCCGTGGAGGGTCTCAGCCTGGAGGTGGCCGAAGGCGAACTGGTTTCGCTATTGGGGCCGTCGGGCTGCGGCAAGACCACCACCATGCGGGCCATTGCGGGGCTGCTCGTTCCACGTGCTGGGGCGGTGCACTTAGCAGGGCAAAACATCACTCACCTGCCGGCCAACAAACGCGATATTGGGCTGGTGTTTCAGTCGTATGCGCTATTTCCCCACCTGAGCGCTTTTGAGAACGTGGCTTTTGGTCTGCGCTTGCGGCGGGTGGAAAAAGGTGAGCTCGAGCGGCGGGTTATGGAGGCCCTGCGCACGGTGGGTCTGGCCGATTTTGCCGATCGCTTGCCGGCCCAGCTCTCGGGAGGGCAACAGCAGCGGATCGCGCTGGCTCGAGCCTTTGTGATCCGACCCCGTTTGCTGCTTCTGGACGAACCCCTTTCCAATCTGGATGCCAAGTTGCGGCTGGAGATGCGGGCCGAGTTGCGCCGTATCCAGCGCGAACTGGGCATCACTATGCTCTACGTGACCCACGACCAGGGCGAAGCGCTGGCTCTTTCGGATCGAATTGTCATCATGCGACTGGGCAAAATCGAGCAGATAGGTACCCCCGAAGAAGTGTATGCCCGACCCCAGACCTCTTTTGTGGCCCACTTCATGGGCTGGGATAACCTGTATCCCCTCGAGCAAATTGCCGGAGCGGTGGGCCTGTCCGGCCCCGCTGGTTACACCCATGCCGCCTGGCGACCCGAAGCGGTGCTGGTAGGTTCGGGCAGTGTGCAGGGCCGGGTGTTGGCCCGCACCTACCAGGGCGAACGCGTGGAGTATCTGCTGGAAAGCCCCTTCGGTTCGGTCAAGGCCGTGGTGCCGGTAGAACAAGCCCAGTGGCATGAAGGCCAGACCCTGCCCTTCGCCCTGCCCGTCGAAAAAGCTGCTCTACTCAAGGCGTAAAAGATGAAGCCCCTGGATCTGCTCATCCACAACATCCAGCTTGCCGATGTGGTGCGGCTGCGGCTCTATTCGGGTTGGGTGGGTATCGCTAATGGGCGGTTCCAGTACGTAGAGGAAGGGCTCCCACCGGCCCGTGTTCAGGCCCAGCACGTCCTGGACGGCCAGGGCCAGATTCTCGCGCCGGGACTCATTGACAGCCACATGCACATCGAGTCCAGTCTGGCCACCCCGCGCCGTTTTGCGGAAGCCGTGCTGCCACACGGCACCACCACCGTGCTGGCCGACCCCCACGAGATTGCTAACGTGCTGGGGGCGACGGGGGTGCGCTA
Organism: uncultured bacterium; assembly: GCA_964543055.1. Lineage (GTDB taxonomy): Bacteria > Deinococcota > Deinococci > Deinococcales > Thermaceae > Meiothermus. Next base: position 2,473 of record CAZIXH010000040.1, on the reverse strand, counting down.
CATGATAGAGGCCGCCCAGGGGCTGCCGCTGCGGGTGTTCACCGCCATCCCCAGTTGTGTGCCAGCGACTGACGAGTTGGAAACTGCCCTGGGCTCCATCACGGCCCGCGATGTGCGCACATTGGCAAGGCTCCCTGGCGTGATTGCCCTGGGAGAACTCATGGATTACCAGGGCCTGGCCCGTGGCTCCCGGCGCCTGGCAGACTTAATTGAAGCGGCCAGGGAAGCAGGGTTGCTGTTGGAAGGGCATACCCCTACACTGGGGGGAACGATCTTGTCTGACTATGCTGCCCACGGCATCACCTCCGACCACACCCTTTCCACCCCCGAAAAACTGCTGGAGCAACTGACCAAGGGCTTTACCGTGATGTTGCAGGAAAAGTCGCTCAGCGCCCCGGTAGTCGAGGCGGTGCAGGGGCTTCCCGATCGCTCGAGGGTGCTGCTGGTCACCGACGACGTGATGCCCAACCGCCTGGTCTCGGGGCACCTATCACGCATCGTGCAGTTGGCGGTCAGCCTGGGCTGGCCTGCCCTGGATGCCCTGGCCTCGGCTACCCTGCGCCCCGCCATGTATCTGCGCAGACCCGAGCTGGGCCTGGTTGCACCCGGGCGCAAGGCCGATTTTTTGCTGATGGAGACCTTGACCGCGTTCCCCCCCAATGCCGTCTACGTTGAAGGCGTCGAAGTGGCCCGAAATGGCCATCCCACTTTTGCGCTTCCAAGCCCATTGCCTGCGCCCACCGGGGGCGAATTGAAGCGGCCTGTCTTCAAGCCCGCAGACTTCCAATTCCCCATCACAGATGGCTCCCACCCCACCAGGGTCATCCAGATGAACCCGCAAAACACCTTCACCCGCCTGGAGACCTACTCCCTCACCTTCAAAGGCGGTGAACCCACCGACCCTGCCCTCAGCACCGTTGCAGTATTCCAGCGCCAGGGCCACAAGCCGGGCGCGCTCGGCATACTGGCCGGACTGGGCCTGCGCGGCGGCGCCTTTGCCAGCAGCCTGGCCCATGACAGCCACCATCTGCTGGTGGTGGGTGGTGCCACCCCACTCCTGACCCAGGCCGCCAATGCCCTGCTGGACTTGGGGGGCGGAATGGTGTTTACCGACGGTGAACAAACCCTCGCCCTTCCCCTCCCCATTGCGGGCCTGATCTCCGATTCGCCCACCTCAAAAGTCGCTTCTGCTTTCGATGGCATCGAAAGCGCACTGAAGGCCCACGGCGTCAACCACAAGAACCCCATCCTCTTCCTGACCCTGCTGGCCCTCACGGTGAGCCCCGAGGCCAAGATGTCCGACCTGGGGCTGGTGGATGTGGAAGCCCGGCGCCTTATCCCGCTGTTCGAGGAAAGCCCATGATCTCCCGCTTGCAAGAAACTATTTTGAACGCTGCTCGCTCAGTGTTTCCCCAGGCCCTCGAGCTCTCTCGACAAATCCATGCTCACCCCGAACTGCGCTTCGAGGAGTTCAAAGCCTCCGCCTGGCTGGCCGAGGCTCTGGAGCAAGCCGGTTTCGCGGTACAGCGCGGGGTGGGTTCGCTTCCCACCGCCTTTATCGCCCGGCTGGAACGCGGCCCCGGCCCCCACATTGCCCTGCTGGCCGAGTACGATGCGCTGGAGGGTCTGGGCCACGCCTGCGGCCACAACCTGATTGGCAGCATGAGCACCGGGGCCGGCATGGCTCTGGCCAAAGCCCTGGCCGATCTGGAGGGCCTGCCCGGAACCATCTCGGTGATTGGCTGCCCTGCCGAAGAGGGCGGGGGTGGGAAGGCTCTCCTGTTGGATGCAGGCGCCTTCACGGGGGTAGACGCCGCTTTCATCATCCATCCCTACAATCAGAACCTGCTGCACACGGCCTACCTGGCTCGAGTGGCCTACGACATCACCTACCTGGGTGTCCCGGCCCACGCCGCAGACAGTCCTCACGAGGGCGTCAATGCCCTCGATGCAGCCAACCTGTTCTTTGCCGGACTCAATGCGCTGCGCCAGCACGTGACCCCCGATGTACGCATGCACGGCATCATCACCCACGGCGGTGACGCACCCAACATCATCCCCAAGGAGACCCGTATACGGGTCTTTGTGCGGGCAGGCCGGGCCGATTATCTGCAACAGTTGATCCCTCGGGTGCGGGGGGTCATCGAGGGCGCCGCAATGATGACCGGATGCAAGGTAGAGGTGCAGGACTACTCCCCGCCCTATCTGGACATGCGCTCTAACCCGGTGCTGATGGAGGTTTTTCGCCAAGCTTCCGAACCCCTGGGGCGCAGCTTCGCCCCCAGCAAAACTGAGGGAGGGGCCTCCACCGATGTGGGCAATGTCTCGCACGCCCTCCCGACCCTGCACCCCACCTACGCCATTGGACAGGCCAAGCCCCACACCGAGGCCTTCGCCCAGGCCGCCATCTCGCCCGAAGGCGAGCAGTGCCTGCAGGATGGAATCGCGGCGTTGGCGCTATCGGTAGTCGCCC
>CAZIXH010000039.1:0-3593 GCA_964543055.1 uncultured bacterium | reverse complement strand
CCCCTTCGTGGCCCCCGCCGTCAGACCCTTGATGAACTGTTCAGACAGCAGCAAGTACAAAAGAATCAAAGGCATCGCCGCCAGGGTCAGGCCTGCAAACAGAGGGCCGTAGTCGGTGGCATATTCACCAAAGAACACCGTCAGCCCCTGAGGCACGGTTTTGAGGGTAGGATCCTGCAAGAACACCAGGGGCAAGAGAAAATCATTCCAGATCGGGATGGCCGTATAAATTGCCACAATTGCCAGTTGGGGGCGCACCAAAGGCAGCATCACCTTCCAGAAGACCTGCCACTCGCTGGCCCCATCAATACGGGCAGCATTGTCCAGGTCAGAGGGAAGGGCTCGGAAAAAGCCGGTCAGGATGAATACAGCCGCTGGGATGCCCCCTGCGGCATATACCAGAATAAGGCCCAGGTGTGAATTGATCAGGCCCATCTCCTTGAGCTGTACAAAGAGCGGTACGAGCACCAGCTTGGCCGGGAACATCAACCCAGCCAGGAAGAACACGTAGATGGCATCGTTGAAGCGGAACTTGAAACGCCCCAAAGCATACCCCGCCATGGCGCTGAAGGCCAAAATCAGTATTTCAGCCCCAACTGTAATCAGGATGGAGTTACGGAAGTAAAGATCAAACCGCCCCGACTGCCAGACCTTGGCGAAGTTATCCAAACTCCAGGTCTGGGGTAGGGCAAAAGGCGAGGCGAAGATTTCCGGGGTGGGCTTAATGGCCGAAATGAGCATCAAAAGCAGCGGGAGAATTACCCCCAGAGCATTTAAAACCAACAACCCGAACAGCAAGGTGCCACTAGGCCCTAACTTGCGCCAGGGGCTGACGGAACGGGACAGGCTCACATCTCCACCTCCCGTCGCCGCAGGTACAAGGCTCCTATTGCCGAACCAACCCCCACAATCACAAACAAAATCACGCTGATGGCTGCCGCTACCCCCACGTTGGAAGTAGCCTCTGAGGCCGCTCCGAAGGCTAAGCGATAAAACATCAGGGCCATGGTGTCGGTGGCGCCTCCAGGATTGCCGCTCACCCCCGCCATCACGTAGGGCAGTTCAAACCACTCCATGGCCCCAATGAAAGTCAGGATGATGATGGTGGTGAAGGCTGGGGCCAACAGCGGCAGCATGATTTGCCGGAAAACCTGCCATTCGGTAGCCCCATCCAGGCGTGCTGCTTCGTAGTAGTCATCGGGAATGGCGTTCATGCCCGCCAAAAAAACCAGGGTGGGAAAGCCTACCCAGCGCCAGGCGTTGACGCAGATGAGGGTAAACAGGGCCCAGGCCGGGTCGCCCAGCGGAGCAAAGGAGGCAATTCCGGACATATTGGCCAGTTTGGTGATGGGTCCGATCAGGGGGTCGAGAAACAACTTCCACAAAAAGCCCACCACCACCAACGACAAGATAACCGGCAGAAACACGGTGGCCCGGAAAAAGCGCATCAAGGGCGGCTGCTTCCAAAGCGCATAGGCCAGCGCCAGCCCCAGACCGTTCTGGAGGATCATCAGGCCGACAAAAGCCAGGACATTGTGGCGCATGGCCTCCAAAAAATCGTCGCGGAAAGGGAACGACAAAAGTTTACGAAAATTTTCCAGTCCTACAAATTCTTCCCGATTAAAGCTAGTCCAGGAGTAGAGGCTATACCCCAGTGCCGCCACCGCAGGCCAGAGGGTAAATACCACCATCAGGAGCAGCGCTGGGGTGAGAAAGATCACCAACCACAGATTTCGTTGAACGCGCATGAAGGTATCTCCACATCAGAAATTTACGTTGCGCTTTAGGGATAGGTCATAAGCCGCGCCAATGTAAGTCGCAGATCAACGTATTTTGCTAATCCGGCTCCGCAAATTTCTACCGTGGGCACTCGAGCCTGCCGATAGCCGAAAGCTGACAGCCCCAAATGCTATCAGCAATCGGCTACGGTCAATAATTGATGCTATCGTTGGAACGGCCTGAACCAGGTAGCTACGCCCTTGGTCATTTCTTCGGCAATCTGACGACCGGTGGCCTGGCCCAGAATCATGCGTTGGATGCCCGAGCGCATCAATTCGGTACCGGTAGGTGCAGCATAGCGGAAGCCGACCAGAGTGAGGTAGGGGGTGCCGTAGCTGGCCGTATAATCAATGATCTCTTGCAGTACAGGGTCTTTGGCTTTGATTCCCGGCACTGCCGAGGCTTGTGCGAGCTTTTCGGTGAACTGCTGACCGAACTCCTGGGTCGAGAGGAAATTGAGGAAGCGAATGGCCGCCTCGGGGTTACGGGTTTTGGCGTTGATGGAATAGTTGCCGTCGGCAAAGGTGGAGACCCAGGTACGCTCACCACGCCGCAGGGGTGGGGCCGGTACAAAACCGAAGTTGAGGCGGGGGTTGTTATCGCGGAAGAAGGCGATGTCGAAACCGCCGGTTACAAAGAAAGCTGCACCGCCATTGGTAAAGAGGGTGCGGCCTTCGGGGTAGCCAATGCCAGCAAAGTTAGGGGGCATGAACTCACGCATGGCCGCCGTTTCTTCCAGAGCGCGGATGAACCCTTCGTCTACGAAGGTCTTTTGCCCAGCAGTGACGGCCCGGAAGTAGTCGGAGCCGCCATAGAAGTTGGGGCCAATCACACCAAAAATCTGCTCGAGACTGATGCCATCCTTAGGGCCGTTGGCCAGGGGGACGATCCCAGCCGCCCTGATGCGGGATAACATGGCCTTGAAGTCGGGCCAGTTATCGGGAATTTCACGGATGCCCGCCCGCGCCAGCAGGTCTTTGTTGTAGAAGAAACCCAGGCTCTGAGTAGCGAAGGGCACCCCGTAGATACGGCGGCGGGTGTCGTCGCGGAAGCCCCGTGCCGCATTAAGCAGGGTGGCGGGGAAGCGGGACAGGTTGGGCACCTGCTGGGCAGTGATGGGCAGCAGATAACCTGCATCGGCCAGTTGGGCCAGGCCGCCGTAGGCGCGGGTGTGGATGATATCGGGGCCGGTTCCGGCGGCCAGGGCCGAGGAGAGAATGGTGTTGTACTCGAGGTTGTTGTAGGGAGTATAAACCACTCGGATACCAGTTCGGGCCTCGAACTGCCGGGCAATGTCGTTGTAGAACTCGCGGTCTTCGACGCGCCAGCTCCAGAAAGTAAGGGTGGTTTGCTGGGCAAAAGCTGCCCCAAGCGAAAGCAGCATACCCAACAAGATCGCACGCAAAGCCGTCGTCTTCATCATACCTTTGCCTCCTTGTGGGAACCCAAGGAAGTTCCCACGACCCAGAACCGTTTTTGGTCGAGGTCAGTATACGGCAAAGCTCTTTTGGTATCCAGGTGGTCTATATTACTATAGCGAAAGTTTACATAGTGCTCGGACAATTATGAGAACGGCCAGGAAAAGGGCCCTGGAGACGGCATCCCCAGGGCCCACAGGCCGCCCTAGCGCACCCGGAACTGCCACACCCCCGGCGCGGCGGTATCCAGCACCCCCAGTGGACCGGGGTTGAGGCTGGCGAAGTCGCCCTCGGTCTGGGCCACCGGCTCCAGGGTCACGAAGACCCGGTGGAACTCCCCCTTCTGATCCACCAGGCTGGTGGCGGGCGGGGTGCTGTTGGCAGGGGTGGACAGGC
>CAZIXH010000038.1:0-2748 GCA_964543055.1 uncultured bacterium | reverse complement strand
CGTTGGGAAAAGAAGGCGGAGAACTACCTGGGTTTCCTCCATCTTGCTTGTGCGCTTATCTGCCTCAGGGCAACAGGGCTTTTCGGATAGGCTCTTAGTCAGCCTAGTTTTGATCTTGAACAAAGAAGGTATCTTACTCCTCACATAAAACATTCAAAACTGGGGGAGTTTCGAGCCCGGTTTGGGAGCACCTCTAGAGCCGCTCTACATCTTGATCTTCAGGCTTTCTATCCTTCTATTTACACCCACTCGTTAGAATGGGCCTTTCTGGGAAAAGAACGAGCGAAAAAGCGCCACTTCGGCTCAAAAAAGAAACAGAAGAAGTCAAAAATTGCGGAACTCGCCTCCCTGCTAGATACTCAGATACGGGCCACATATAGGAACGAAACCAAAGGGATTCCAGTTGGCCCTGACTCTTCATTTATTGTCGGAGAAATCATCGGTACAGCAGTAGACAAAGAAATCAAGAAACGCAAAATAGGTAATGGTTATCGACATGTAGATGATATGGTGTTCTACTTTGATAAAGCTGACGAAGCCTCTAAAGCATTTGAAGCTGTGAGGCAAATTTCTAGTGAATTTCATCTTCAGGTTAGTGAAGTAAAATCAAGACTTATAGATTTACCCGAAGAGCCGAGCGCTACATGGACATATCAGTTAGCACAATTCAAGTTTCCTAAAACGAGAAAACTGTATACATATAAGCATTTTTTTAGCTTAGCTTTCAAACTTCAAAGAGACAACCCAGGCGATCTAGTACTGAAATATGCTCTACAGATAGTGCGACCATTTAACGGAAAAAGAAATATAGAGGAAATTGTCATTGGGGACGAGTCAGAATGGAACTTCCTGGAGGCAATGCTCTCTCAATGCTTACTCTCTAGACCAGAAACTCTGATAGTAGTCCACGATATTGTCAATTGGTACAGGAAATATCGCCCTGGCTACTGTACGAACTTGCAAACCCTTCCCAAAGCACTTAATAGTTTGATTTCTGGAATCCCTTGTGAGTACGATTTTGAAATGTCTTGGGCTATGTGGATTCTCAAAACCATAAGGAAACCACTCACTAGAAAGGCATGTTCAACGGTTGTTAGAAGCAAAAGCCCCGTATCCATTCTGATGGCACTAGCTCTAAAAGCTGACGGACTAGCTCCCACTCTCAATGACAAAAATTTCCGAAAGCTGGTCAGGTCTTCAGATACAAAAGCCTTGCTATACCACAGCCCCTACTGGCTATTGGCATACGAGGCCGCCTTATCAGGGTGGTTAGGGCTCGACAAAAGTCTCTTTGTAGGAGACAAAGGGTTTCAAAAAATAGCTAATCTTGGTGTTCGTTTTTTTGACCCAAGCCGAACTATTGATGACGCAGAAATGGATTTTGGTGTCAGTCCACGCGGCATGGGAGGGATGGCTGGAGACCGCTACGAACCATGAGAGTGTGAGAGGCTATAACACATAGCAATCTCCCTGAAGATTTGTGTGGCTCGAGGTGGGGCGACCCCTCTGCCGCGCTGGCACAGCAAGTTTTGAGGAGGCCCGAGGCTATTCGGTGTATTCTTGGTTCAGGTCATGAAACCTCAGAAAACACTCGAGAAGTTACTTTCGGGCTCCAAAAATGTGCGTTTTGAGGATATGGTCAAGCTGGTTGAAGCCTTTGGGTTTGAGTTGTCTCGAGTGAACGGAAGCCATCACATTTTTGTTCATCCCAATGTTGCAGAATTAGTCAATCTGCAGGAAGTGAAAGGGCAAGCTAAACCCTACCAAATCAAGCAGTTTCTCAAGCTGATAGAGTTGTACAGTCTAACCCTCGAAGACTAAGGAGCCATCTTGAAGGACTACCACATCAACATCTTCTATAGTGAGGAGGACGAAGGTTACATTGCCGACATCCCCGACCTGCCCATGTGTTCGGCCTTTGGTGAAACTCCTTTTGAGGCGCTACGAGAACTCGAGCGGGCCAAAACCGCTTGGCTCGAAGCGGCTAGAGCCAATAGCAAGCCCATTCCTGAGCCAAAGTATCGGCCCGCAATTTACCTGGTTAGCAGGTAGTCAAAATGCAGTGCCTCGTCGACCCTGGTGCTTGTGGGGGCTCGAGCCCAACCACTCCAGCAACTACACCTCGCCAGCGAATTGAGTTTCCAACCTTACAGAGCCCCTAGATGGTCTGATCGTCGGAGATTAGCTCGAGCTGCACCCCGCCAATCTTCCAACTGCCATCCGCCTGACGCTCCATCAGGTAGTACGCCACCGCCTTCTTGCCGTCCAGACCGACCAGATTCACAACCTGGCGTATCTGTTGCAGCGTTCCCAAAGAGCGGCTGGCAGGCCCAAACTCCACCTTGAGGGGCCGGTAAATCTGGACATAGCCCGACCGGACCATCTCGATAAAGCGTTCGGGGGTCTGGAAAACCTGGCGGATACCCGGAGAGGCAAAGGAGAAAGCCCGCGCGGCGTCGTCTCTTTTGAAAGCCTCGATCTGCGCCAGAATGATGGCTTGAATGGCGGCGCGGTCTTGCGGGGGCACGTCCTGCAAGCGCTGGGCCTGCCCTCCCAGGAGGAAAAGCACAAACAGGGCAACAACAGGCTTCATGCCTTAGTGTGCACCCTCTGGAGTGCTACAGTTTGTAGTAATTCCCACCAATGCCAACTTCAGGCTTTACACAACTTGCTGCGACATCAAATATGAGGCTCGGTGGTAGGTGGTAGGTTGCGATTCTTAAGCGCTTTACCCTACCCCCTAACCCC
>CAZIXH010000037.1:0-4713 GCA_964543055.1 uncultured bacterium | reverse complement strand
GCCGAAATCAACCAGCTTTCCCGGGAAGCCTTTGTGGAGGCGGTGGGCTGGGTGTTCGAGCACTCGCCCTGGATTGCCGCGCAGGCCTGGGAGAGCCGTCCCTGGCAGAGCCTGGACGAACTGCACAGGGCTATGGTGCGCTGTGTGGAAACAGCGCAGCAGGAGGCCCAGCTTGCGCTGATCCGGGCCCACCCCGACCTCGGCAGCCGGGCCCGCATGGCCGAAGCCTCGGTGCAGGAACAGAAGGGGGCCGGTCTCGACAGCCTGAGTGCCGCAGAATACGACCATATTCAGCGCTTGAACCAGCAGTACACCCAGCAGTTTGGCTTTCCCTTCATTCTGGCGGTGCGCGGCAAGGACAAGCACGACGTGTTTGCAGCAATAGAGTCGCGTCTTTATAACCGCCCCGAAGAAGAGCTGCAAACGGCCCTGGCTGAAATCTACAAAATTGCCCATTTTCGGCTTGCCGATTTGTTGGGTCAAGGCTAGACTCAACCCAAACTGACCATGAATATCCTCGACCACGACCGCTTGCGAATCATCAAATGGCCCTGGCTGCTGGCGCTTCTGCTGGTTCTGGCGCTGGGCCTCTACCTGACCCTGGCCAACGGCTGGCAGGCCCACGCCCGAGAATGGCTCAACCTGGTGGTGCGCTGGCTCCACATCATCTACGGCATCGCCTGGATTGGGGCTAGTTTTTACTTCATCTTTCTGGAAAATGCCTTGGAGCGCCAGGGGGTGCGGGCCGAGCTTTCGGGCAATATCTGGACCATTCATGGGGGCGGCATCTACTACCTGGAAAAGTACAAGACCGCGCCCGCACAGTTGCCCAAATACCTGCACTGGTTCAAATGGGACGCCTACTTGACCTGGGTCACGGGGTTCTTGCTCCTGGTTATTGTTTACTATGCCGACCCCCGCGCCATCCTGCTGCCCCCCGGCAGCACCCTGCCGGACGGGGTCGCCATTGTGCTGGCGGTGGGGAGCTTGCTGGCAGCCTGGCTCATCTACCTGGCCCTCTCGAGTACCCAGCTCCTCTACCGCCCGGCGCTCTTCTTGCTGGTGGGGGGGGTGCTGGTGGCCGGGGCCGCGTACTGGCTGGGGCAGGTGTTTAGTGGGCGCGGTACCTTCATGCACATTGGGGCCATGCTGGGCACCATCATGGCGGCCAATGTTTTTTTCGTAATCATCCCCTCGCAAAAGAAGCTGGTGCGGGCCGCACAAAACGGCGAGACCCTGGACCCTCAGTTTGTCAACTGGGTGCAGTTTCGCTCACGCCACAACAACTACCTCACCCTGCCGGTGCTCTTTACCATGATTGCCCACCACTTCCCCATGACCTACAGCGGGGGGGCTCAGTGGCTGATACTGATTCTGCTTTTTGTGGCCGGGGTGGCGGTGCGGCACTTCATCAACATCACCGAGAAAGAGCACCACAAGACCCTGCTGGAAGGCGGAGCCATGCCCTATCTGCTGGTGCTGGCGGCGGCCCTGTTGCTGGGGGCTTTCTACCTGACCGCGCCGCGCTCCAGCCCCGAAGCTCTAGCCCATCCGCCGGTGGCCTTCGCCGAGGTGCAGGCCATCATCCAAACGCACTGCCAGATGTGCCACGCAGCCCGGCCCACCCAGCCAGGCTTCGCCTCGGCGCCGGGGGGGGTGATGCTGGACACCCCCGAGCAGATTGTGGGCTATGCCCAGAAAATCAAGCAGGTCTCGGTGGACACCCAGTACATGCCCCTGGTAATGCCGGGGGTTCCGCCCATGACCGCCGAGCAACGGGCCATGCTGGGGGCCTGGGTGGCCCAGGGGGCCAGAGGGCCGTAGGATAGCTATATGGCCCGACTCTCGACCCACGTCCTCGACACCGCGCACGGCAGGCCGGCGGCGGGGCTCGACCTCGAGCTCTACCGCCTGGGCCCAGCAGGCGATCGCACCTTCGTTACCGCCGCCAGCACCAACGCCGATGGCCGCACCGATGCCCCTCTGCTCTCGGGCGAAACCCTTCCGGTGGGCCTTTACGAGCTGGTTTTCCATGTGGCGGCCTACTTCAAGGCCCAGGGGGTGACCCTTCCCGACCCCCCCTTTCTGGATGAAGTGGTGATCCGCTTCGGTATTGCCGATGCCAAAGGCCACTACCATGTGCCCCTGCTGCTTTCGCCGTATGGCTACAGCACCTACCGCGGGAGCTGAGCCGGCCTAAGGGTACAATCCTCCCGATGAACCCTCGCCAACTCGCCCACGAAGCCATCGAACGCTGTCAGCAGCTTGCGCGCTACTCTGAGGAAGCGGGCCGTCTGACCCGAACGTTTTTATCGCCCCCCATGCGGGCGGTACACCAGGCTCTGGCAAGCTGGATGCTCGAGCTCGGCATGACGGTGCGAATAGATGCCGTGGGGAACCTGATCGGGCACTACCCCGGCCAGACCCCGGACGCTCCGCTCTTTCTGATGGGCTCGCACGTGGACACGGTGCGCGACGCCGGTCAATACGATGGCCCCCTGGGGGTCATGCTGGCGCTGGCCCTGGTGAAGGGCCTGGAGGGTCAGCGGCTACCTTTTGCCCTCGAGGTGATCGCCTTTTCGGAGGAAGAGGGGGTGCGCTACGGGGTGCCTTTTCTGGGGAGCAAGGCGGTGGCGGGCCGGTTTGAGGCCGAATTTTTGAAGCTCCGGGATGCCGAGGGGCAAACCGTGGAGGCGGCCATCCGGGCCTTTGGCCTCGAGCCCGCCCAGATTCCCCAGGCCGCCTACAACCCGGCCCAGGTGAAAGGGTATCTGGAGTTTCACATCGAGCAGGGGCCGGTGCTGGAAGCCCAGGGGTACCCGCTGGGCATTGTGGAGGCCATTGTGGGCCAGAGCCGGCTCGAGGTGGCCTTTCGCGGAAAGGCGGGCCATGCCGGTACTACCCCCATGCCCCTGCGCCGCGATGCCCTGGCCGGGGCCGCCGAGTGGATGACCCTGGTGGAACGCGAAGCCCGTGCAGAGCCCGGCCTGGTGGCCACAGTCGGCATGATTGCCGCCCTGCCAGGAGCCGCCAACGTGATTCCGGGGGAAGTGCAGATGAGCCTGGACGTGCGCCACGCCTACGACGAGGTGCGTAGCCTGGCGGTGGCCAACCTCATCACCCGGGCCCAGCAGGTCGCCCAGCGCCGGGGCCTCGAGCTTTTCTACCAGACCCGCTACGAACAACCCGCCGTACCCTGCGACCTCCCCCTGAACGAGCGTCTGGCCCAGGCGCTGGAAGCCGAGGGCTACCCGGTGCATCATCTGGTTTCGGGCGCGGGGCACGATGCCATGATTATGGCCTCGCTGTGCCCCTCCACCATGCTCTTCCTGCGCAGCCCCGGCGGCCTTTCGCACCATCCCGAGGAGTCGGTCTGGCCGGAGGATGTGGAGGCGGCCGTGCGGGTGGGGCTGGCCTTTTTGCGTACAATGGCTGATGGCCCATTTTGATCAGGCAGGTGAACCCCAAGCCTCAAACCCTGGATTGACGGAGTGAGCATGTTGGATCTGATTGTGCGCGGTGGAAACCTGGTGACCCCGGCGGGCCTTCAGCAAGCTGACCTGGGGGTGCTGGACGGGCAGATTGTCCAGATAGGCCCGGAAATAGCCGAGTCTGCCCGACAGGAAGTCTCGGCCCAGGGCCGGTATGTCTTACCTGGCCTGGTGGATGTGCATGTGCACTTCAACGAGCCAGGGCAGGCCCACTGGGAGGGCATCGAGACCGGCAGCGCCGCTTTTGCGGTGGGGGGCGGCACGCTCTTTTTCGATATGCCCCTCAACTCGCTGCCCTGCACGCTGGATAGCGCCGCCTTCGACCAGAAGCTTTCGGCCATGCGGGCTAGTTCATATACCGACTTTGCCCTCTGGGGGGGCCTCACCCCCCGCAATCTGGAGCGCCTGCCCGAGCTGGCCGAGCGGGGGGTGATCGGCTTCAAGGCTTTCATGTGCAACTCGGGCCTGCCGGAGTTTGCCGCCTGCGACGACGGCACCCTTTACGAGGGGATGCGCACGGCGGCCCGGCTGGGTCTGCCGGTGGCGGTACACGCCGAGTCGGAGTCGCTTACCGCTTACCTCACCCCCAAAATGCGGGCCGGGGGCCAGACCTGGCGCGAGTATGTGGCCTCGCGTCCGGTGTTTACCGAGCTCGAGGCCATCGGGCGGGCCCTTGTGCTGGCCCAGGAAACCGGCTGCAAGCTGCATATTGTACACATCAGCTCGGGGGCCGGGGTGGCGCTGGCCGCCGAGGCCAGAGCCCGGGGCGTGGACGTGAGCCTCGAGACCTGCCCGCACTACCTGGCCTTTACCGAAGAGGATCTGGAGCGTCTGGGGGCGGTGGGGAAGTGCGCCCCGCCGCTACGGAGCAAGCCCGAGCAAGACCGGCTTTGGGCCGAGCTGCAAAAGGGCGCGGTGGACATCGTCGGCTCTGACCACTCCCCCAGCCCGCCCGAGATGAAAGAGGGCGCAGACTTTTTCGCCCTGTGGGGTGGGATTGCCGGGGAGCAGTCCACGCTGGCGGTCATGCTCGAGGAGGGGTTCTATCGGCGGGGGTTGTCCTTGGAGCGTATAGCCCCGCTTCCGGCCCAGCACCCCCCCGAGCGGTTTGGGCCGCCCCACAAGGGTCGCCTTGCCGTGGGCGCGGAGACTTAATTTGTGCTGGTCTACCCCCTGGCCAGCCATACCCCCCCCCCTTCCCACCTGCCCTTCCCCGCCCCCC
>CAZIXH010000036.1:0-10076 GCA_964543055.1 uncultured bacterium | reverse complement strand
AGCCGGTGCCCCCTGGAGCTACCGCGATTGGCAACCCGGCTCAGATCATCGTTCGAGAAGCCAAACTCGAGCCCGTCGAAGCTTAGTTCGAGGCTTTGGCGATGCGGGCTGCGAGAACTGGACTGACCTGTTTGGTAGACGGTTTGTGAATCCCCGGAACCCTGAGCCCTGCCCCCTGACTCCCAACCCCTACAGAATCAGCATCGCATCGCCCAGGCTATAAAACCGATAACGTTCAGCCACGGCGGTCTGGTAGGCCCGTTGCATGAGTTCGTGCCCCATAAAGGCCGAGACCAGCATCAACAAAGTGGATTTGGGGAGGTGAAAGTTAGTGATGAGTGCATCTACCACGTGGTACTGGAACCCCGGACGGATGAAGAGCTGGGTCTCGCCGGCACCAGCGCGAACCTGGGTACCGTTCCAGGCGGTCTCGAGGGTCCGCACCACGGTCGTTCCCACCGCGACGATGCGCCGCCCTTCGGCCTTGGCCTGGTTGATGGCCTGGGCGGTAGGGAGGGGCACCTCGTAGGGTTCCAGGTGCATGTGGTGCTGGTCGGGGTCGCCCTGTACCGGCTTGAAAGTGCCCGGCCCCACGTGGAGGGTCACGTAGCAGATGCTGACCCCCAGACTCCGAATTTTGTCCAGGAGCTCCGGGGTAAAGTGCAGCCCGGAGGTAGGCGCGGCCACCGAGCCGGGGGTTCTGGCATAAACGGTCTGATAGCGTTCGGGGTCTACTGCGGCCTGGATGTAAGGGGGGAGGGGGGTTTTACCGATGTTTTCCAGGTGTTCCCACACATTCCCCGCAAAGCGCAGCAGCCGGGTTCCGTCCGCCTCCACCGCTTCCACGGTAGCCTGCAGGCCATCGGCAAAGGTCAGCACCGAGCCCACCCTGGCCCGCCGCGCTGGTTTGAGCAGAGCCTCCCACAACCCGCCTGAGCCAGCTTCAGCCGGGATTTCCCGCACCAGCAAGACCTCGAGCACGGTGCCGTGTGGGTTGGTGGCAAAGGTACGGGCGGCAATCACCCGGCTCTCGATCAGCACCAGCACATCGCCTGCCTGGAGGTAGCAGGGTAGGTCGCGGAAAATCCGGTGCTCAATTTGGCCGGTGCTGCGGTGGATCACCATCAAGCGCGATGCGTCGCGGGGCTCAGCGCCGCTCTGGGCGATGAGTTCGGGGGGTAGGTGGTAGTCGAAGTCCTCGAGGTTCATACAACGTCACTGTCCGCAGGTCGCAGGCCGCCGAGGCAACCGAGCGGAAGTTCACACGTTCGCTTGACCAATCGAACAATTTCAATGGCTTTGCTACGGAGGCTTACACACACGGTTGACTGGCAATGAGCGACGCTTGCGGATTTCACTCAGTTCTGGGGATTAAGGTTCGTTCCCGCTCCTTGCTGGGCACAAAGGCGTTCTCGATTTCGGGCAGATGGATGAAGCGGTCTACAGCGTCAATCAGTTTTTGCGAGGTGGTCTCCTTGAAGGCAATCACCTCGACCCGGATGCCCCGCTCCATCAGCACCTCCACAATGTCCACAAAATCGCCGTCGCCGCTCCCCAACACCACCACATCCAGGGTGTGCATGAGGCGTACCATGTCGGCGGCAATGCCCATATCCCAGTTGCCCTCGTAGATGGGCTTGCCCTCGTCGGTGGTCTCCTTGAGGGTCAGGTTCATCCGGCGTACCCGGAAGCCGATGGTGGAGAGCTTGTAGATGAAGGGCCAGGCCGAGGTGTCGTGTTCGCGCTCCACCACGTACGCGGTAGCCCGCACCAGCTGGCGGTTGCCAATGGCAAAGCGCATCAGGCTCTCAAAGTTGACGTTCTGCCCGTAGTAGTCGCGGGCGGAGTGGTAGAGGTTTTGGGTATCTACAAACAGGCCTACGCGTTGATTGGGGCTCCAGCCGGGCACACGGCCAAAAGGGTCGTTCATGAAAGCTCCTTTTGAAAATCTAAATCTATAAAACCAGTGCTCTGGTAACTAATTCCTTGTCATTCCGAACGCAGCGAAGCGAAGTGAGGAATCTGACGCGGTGCGATCCACTGTATTCAGTGTACCCATGCAGTACTAGATTCCTCGTTGCACTGCGTGCGCCTCGGAATGACAACAAGAAGTTATAGGCAGATGTTGGATTCATCAGAGGCATCCTCAGTTACCAGACCAGAGGGGTTAGACCCATTGAATTGTATCAAACCGCCGTGCCGATTGGGGGTAGATATCAGCTTTAGCGAAGAGCGGCCATTTCCCGGCGGGCCCGCTCGAGGTCGAAACGGTCGGCAGCGGTTTTGGGGGCGATGGCCAGGGCGGCCTCGTACTGCTTGCGGGCGTCTTCTTTCTTACCCTGGGCAGCCAGTACCCCGGCCAGCTCGACCTTGTGGATGATGGTCTGGGGCTCGAGCTGAATCGCTTCGTTAAAGAGCGGCATAATCAGATTGCCGTTAGCCCCATAGAGCCAGCCCACGTTTTTGGAAATGAGCGAATGGTGCCACAGGGCCAGCGCGACCCGGGCCCCGGCATGGCGGGGGTTCAGGCGGAGGGTTCGATCCAGGTTCTCCTTAATGCCACTGGCCAGCCCCAGGCTCTCCAGAATGCCCCGGTACTGCGAAAGGCGGCCCTGGGCGCGGGCCAGTTCAAAATAGGCTTCGGCATTGTCGCTATCGGCCTGAATAGCGCGGCGGGCGGCGGCTTCGGCCCGGCCAAACCAGTCGGCTTTTTCACTGTCCTTGGCCTGGTAGCCGGCATAGTAGCTGGCCGCTTTGGCGGCCAGGACCAAACCCTCAGCGCTGCCCAGGCGCAAGCCCGCTTCGTAGGCTTCTTGAAACTTACCTTCATCAACCAGTTTTTCAACCGTCGCCAGGTTTTGGGACAAACCTAGAGGCAGCAACAGCACCAGCCATAGCACCAGACCCTTCATACCCATTCCTCCCGAAGTTCTATTGCGGCTTGTAGCCGACCCTCATACGGCATGGATTCTACCGGATGTGCATCTGTGGGCAATAAGTTTGGGCTGGCATGTTACACTACCCCCATGATAGCGTTACGAGCGGTTCCTTTTGCCGTGGGAATCGCCTTATTTGCGTTCACGGCCCTGGCCCAACTGGGGGCGGAGGGCTATTACACCCAGTGCAAAGCCCTGTATGACCGCGGTGTGCTGGACAGCGCTCGAGCCACCTGCCAGCTCGCCCTGGTGGCCGATTCCAACCACCTGCCCAGTATCAAACTGCTGGGGCGAATATATCTGGAAGAAAATAACCCCGGTGCGGCCCAGCCGTTCCTCCAGCAAATGATTCAGCTCAGCCCGCAAGACCCCGAGGTGGCCCTGCTGGATGCGCGTTTTCAACTCTTGCAGGGCCGTCCTGCCGATGCGCTGGCCCGATTGCCGCGGGGGTTGAACACCGAGGCGGTGCTGTTGCGGGCCCAGATCAACGAAGCCCTGGGCCGGTACGAGGAGGCCTATGCCACCTTCCGCCGGGTGACGGCTTCGGAGGAAGCCCGACTGGGCGCGGCCCGCCTGGCGGAGCGGCTGGGCCGGCCCCAGGAAGCCCTGGATCTGCTGGGCAGCAGCCCCAGGGAGCAGCTTGCCAGGGCCCGTCTGATGTGGCTATCGGGCGACACCCGTGCGGCGGCAGAGGCCCTCGAGGAGGTACTGCCCCGCCTGGGGCCCCTGGAGGGCGACTATACCCGAACCCTGGGCCTCCTGGCGATGGTTTACTACGGGCTGGGCGAGTTCGACAAGGGCTCGCTGGTCTTGCGACAGTTGTCCTCGAGGATGAGCCTACCCAGCAGTCTGTTGGGCAAGGTCTGGCCCTGGTTGGTGGTGTTTTTAGTCTATCTGGGGCTGGTGCTCTACGGAGAGAGCCGCATTGAGCCCATGCGCACCGTGGAGATGGGCAACGAGCGGCGCTTTGGCCCCGGCTCTATCCACCTGTGGTTGATGCTGGCGCTCGTGCTGGCAGGGCTGGCTGCGGTGGGTATTGGGCAGCTTCTGTACCAGAATCTGCTGGCCCTGTTCACCCCTTTTCAGGGCCAGGTGGTGCGTCCGGTGTTTTATTTCTTGCTGGGGGCTTTTGCGCTCCTGATTGCTTATCAGAATGTCAGCCGGGAAGGCATGCAAAATGCCCTGGGGCCGCGCTCGAGCTGGGTTGAGGGCACCTGGGCGGGCCTGGTCTTGCTGGCTTTGCTGGCCCTGTATGCCTATATTGCCAAACCCCTGGGTCTGAGTGGCCTGGGCACCATGTACCCCATCTTTTTCGGCCTGGCTTTGCTGGAGCTGGTCATCCGTGGGGTGGGGTATCCGGTTTTCAAGGAACGCTACAAAGAGCTCAGCAACTTCATGATCCCGGTGCTGTTTGCCCTGGCCATTCCCGGCCCTACGGTCTTCTTCCTGATGGCCAGCCTTTTCCTGGGCTGGCTTTACCTTCGCACCAGGGGGGCCCTGGCCGGCGCCACCGCCTGGGTATTGGCCGGATTAATACTGGCTTTGATTGCCAACCTCCCCCTGACGCGCACGTTGTTGGGGAGCTGAGTCTCGATAGCCGATGGCTGATTGACATGCGACCTGAGACCTGAGACCTGCAACAATTTTTGGATAGACTGCGGGTAGATGCGGGAAATTTTCTTTCTCTCCGATTTTGGTCTGGCCGACCCCTACGCTGCGGTGGTCAAGGCGGTGATGCGGCAAACGGCTCCAGGGGTGGTTGTTCACGACCTGGCCCATAACCTGCCCCCCGGCGACCTGAACCGGGCCAGTTACATTTTGTACGAGTCGGTGCCCTACCTACCCAGGCAGTCGGTGGTGTTGGCGGTAATTGACCCAGGGGTGGGCTCGAGCCGCAGAGCAGTTTTGGTAGTAGGGGAGCGGCTTTGCTATGTGGCGCCGGACAACGGGCTGCTCACCCTGGCTTACTTGCAAGACCCCCCGCGAAAAGCCTATTTGCTCGAGAACCAGAGCTACCACCTGCCCCGCAAATCGGCCACCTTCCACGGGCGGGATGTGTTTGGGCCGGTAGCGGCCCACCTGGCGGCAGGGGTCGAACCGCCCCGTTTTGGCCCTGAACTGCCCGTGCACGAGCTGGTGCGCCTGCCCATCCACCTGAACTTTGGAACCCACGGCGAGATACTGACCTTTGACCGCTTTGGCAACGCCATCACCACCCTGCTGGCCACCCCAGCCCAAATCCGGGGCAAGACCGTACGCATTCGCTACCATCACATCCCGACAGCCTCCCATTATGCCGAGGTACCGGTGGGGAGCGCCCTGGCCTACGTGGGGAGCGCCGGGCTCTTGGAGGTGGCCGTCCACCTGGGCAATGCCCAGGAATACCTCGGCCTCAAGCAGGGCGACCGGGTGGAGCTCCTGGGTTGACCTTTTGGGCTGCAGCTTGTAGATTGGAGAGCGGTTTGTCGAAAGCCACCCCGGTCGGGGTGTTTTCTCCAAAAGGAAGTGACCTGAGATGGCCAAGCACCCAGTACCCAAGAAAAAAGTATCCAAGTCCCGCCGGGACATCCGCCGGGCTGCGGTATCCACCCTGACGGCCCCTACCCTTATCAAGTGTGCCAACTGCGGGGCCTTGATTCCCCCGCACGCCGTTTGCGATAGCTGCGGCTATTATGGCGGTAAAAAGGTTCTGGAAGTCCGGGCCTAGGTCCTCAAGCTCTCCAGCACCCCAGACGGCAACTTCTGTTGGTCTGGGGTGCTGTCTTTCCGGGGGATTGAGGACCCAGGTGTTGCTTTGGGGAGATGGCGGGGAAATCCACGAAGCTATCCTCTAGATTGCCGATGAAACGAGCTCATCATCTGGACTTAGTTCAAGCCGCATCCCGGCGCGAAAGTGTGCTGGGGTGTTATCTTTGTTGGAGTGCCCAGCGGTTTGTGGGCGGTTTTAGGAGGTAACGTTGAACGTCGGTATCCTTGCCCTTGGCACCTATGCCCCCGAGCGGGTCATGACCAACCACGACTTTGAAAAGATTCTGGATACCTCCGATGAGTGGATTGTCAGCCGTACCGGTATCCGTGAACGGCGGCTGGCTGCCGAGGGGGAGTTTACCTCGCACCTGGCCTTCCGGGCGGTCGAAGACCTGATTCGCCGCCACGGGCGGGGTGCGCTCGAGGGGGTAGACCTGGTGATTGTGGCCACCAATACCCCCGATGCCCTGTTCCCGGCCACGGCGGCCCTGGTACAGAACCACTTTGGCCTGAATGCGGGCGCCTACGACCTCCTGGCGGGCTGCCCCGGCTGGGGCTACGCCATTGCCCAGGCCCACGCCATGGTGCAGAGCGGTCTGGCCCGCAAGGTGCTCACCATCGGCGCCGAGACCCTCTCCAAAATTCTCGACTACACCGACCGCTCGACGGCGGTGCTGTTTGGGGATGGAGCCGGAGCGGCGGTGATTGGCCCGGTGCCGGAGGGGTACGGTTTCAAGTCGTTTGTGCTGGGGGCCGACGGTTCCGGCGGCAAGGAGCTGATGTTGCGCTGCATTGCCGACAAACTGCCCGATGGCAGCCCTATGGGGCAGTATGCCTACATGAACGGGCGTGAGGTCTTTAAGTTCGCGGTGCGGGTGATGAATACCGCAACCCTCGAGGCCATCGAAAAGGCCGGCCTCCAGCCCCAGGACATCAAGTACCTGATTCCCCACCAGGCCAACGCCCGCATCATCGAGGCCGCCCGCGAACGCCTGCAACTACCCCCCGAGCAGGTCTGGGTGAATGTAGACCGCTACGGCAACACCTCTACGGCCTCCATGCCCATCGCCTTGCAAGAAGCCCTGGACGCCGGCAAAATCCACAACGGCGACCACATTCTGTTCGTGACCTTTGGGGCGGGCCTGACCTGGGCGGCCAGCGTGCTGACCTGGTGGCAGCCGGATTGAGGCGGAATGCCGAAAGCCCCTAACAGGGTTGGCGGTGCAGCGTCGCCGTTTTTGAGATGGAGGTGAGGAATGATTGCAGCGTTGTTCCCCGGTCAGGGGTCGCAGGAAATCGGCATGGGCAAGGCTTTATACGAGGGCTCGAGGGCGGCCCGCGAGGCCCTGGATCGGGCCGAGGCCGCCCTGCCAGGGCTGCTCAGGCTGATGTGGGAGGGGCCCGAAGAGGAGCTCAAGCTCACCGCCAACCAGCAACCGGCACTGCTGGCTGTGGGTTATGCGGCTTTTCAGGCCTATCTGGAAGCGGGCGGAACCCTCCCCGACTTTGCCGCAGGCCACAGCCTGGGTGAGTGGACCGCACATGTGGCTGCCGGAACCCTGAGCCTGGAAGATGGATTACGCCTGGTGCGCAAGCGGGGCGAGTATATGCAGGAGGCTGTGCCGGTGGGGGTGGGGGCTATGGCGGCGGTGCTCAAGGTGCCGGCCCAGACCCTTCAGGAACTGACCGCAGGTATTGCCGGGGTGGAGGTGGCCAACTACAACTCGCCTGAGCAAACCGTCATCTCCGGAACCGCCGAGGGGGTGGCCCGGGCCACCGAGGTACTGAAGGGCCACCGGGCCCGGGTGGTTGCGCTGCCGGTTTCGGCGCCCTTTCACTCTTCGTTGATGCGGCCTGCGCGCGATCGTCTGCACGCCGATTTGTTCGAGGTGGAGCTGCATCCGCCCCGCTTTCCGGTTTATTCCAATGTGCTGGCCCGGCCCGAGACCCGGCCCGCCCCGATTCGGGAACTGCTCCTGGAGCAGATTACCCATGCAGTGCGCTGGGTGGAAATTTTGCAGCATTTGAAGGAGCGGGGGGTCAAGACCTACCTCGAGTTCGGCTCCGGCAAGGTCTTGACCGGCCTGGTGGGGCGGACGCTGGAAGGGGTCGAAGCCCGCAGCCTCACCAACCCGTCGGAGATTGCCGAGCACCTGGCCGTGGTCGGGTAGGCCCCTGGCATGAAGCAGAAACCTTTTTTGGATTGCCCGACTTGAGACCTGCGACATGGGCCCACAGTTTCAAAAATGACAGCCAGAGCTGGTGTTTGTTGGGCCCAAGAGGATTGGAGGAATGATGCGAAAAGCGCTGGTAACGGGTTCTTCGAGAGGGATCGGTAAGGCCATTGCACTGGAACTGGCCCGCCGGGGTTATGCGCTGGCCGTGCACTATGCGGGCAACCAGGCGGCTGCCGAGGTTACGGCTGCCGAAGCCAGGGAGCTTGGTGCAAGCCAGGTGGTGGTTCTGGGGGCCGACCTGAGCAGCCCGCAGGCTGCTCAGAAGCTTGTGGCGGATGCCAGTACGGCCCTCGGGGGCCTCGAGGTCCTGGTCAACAACGCCGGCATCACCCGCGATACCCTGCTGATCCGCATGAAAGACGAGGACTGGGACACGGTGATTGCCACCAACCTGAGCGCCATCTTCCACACCACCCGCGAGGCCATCAAACTCATGATGCGGTCTAAGTGGGGCCGGGTGATCAACATCAGCAGCGTGGTGGGCATTCTGGGCAACCCCGGTCAGGCCAACTATGTGGCGGCCAAGGCCGGCCTGATTGGCTTTACCAGGTCGGTGGCCAAAGAGTACGCCACCCGGGGCATCACCGTTAATGCCGTGGCGCCGGGGTTCATCGAGTCGGACATGACTGCCAGCCTGCCCGAGAATGTAGTGGCTGAATACCTCAAACAGATTCCCGCTGGGCGCCTGGGCCGGCCCGAGGAGGTGGCCAAGGCAGTGGCTTTCCTGGCCTCGGACGACGCCGCTTACATTAATGGGCAGACCCTTTGTGTAGACGGGGGCATGACCCCACACTAAACCTCGAGCCCAACGGCACAAAGCTCCCACGCTGGTTTTGATGTGGTAGAATCCCGCACGGTAGTACCCACCCTGACCGATGGAGGTTGAAGCATGGCTATCCTAGACGATGTAAAAGAAGTAATCGTAGATAAACTCGGTGTAGATGCAGACAAAGTAGTCCCTGAAGCCCGCTTTATCGAAGACCTGGGCGCGGACAGCCTCGATACGGTAGAACTCATCATGGGCCTGGAGGACAAGTTCGGCCTGGAAATCTCCGATGAGGACGCAGAAAAGATTCGCACCGTGCAGGATGCGATCAACTTCATTCAGAGCAAGCAAGCCTGATGATTTGTTTTTGTTGAGTCAGCCTGTTGTGTAGGCGCGGGTATGCACTCAGCTGACTACGAGGTTTAATAACGCGGTTTTGGGAGCGTACGCTCCCGGTCTTATCCCAACTCTGCGCGTGAGCGGCGCTAAACGCGCCCCTCACTTGCCGCGCCAGGGGGCGCGTCCGAGGGTCTCTTATATCGCTTTTGGGTCACTTCTGAGAAGATTTGGTATTACCGGGTGTGGTAGACACCAAGTGCTGCGGGGTGCTATCTTGAGGCGTCTGGGAGTTTTCTGAGGTGGCCCATGTTGTTTTGCCCGCAGCCCTGGCTACGAAAAGGCTCATTTCGTGGCAGAAAGAGTGGGCAGATGAATGTTGGGTAGTTCAGCGCCTTGGTCCTGGGCCGGGTTAGCACTTTAGCAGGGGTTGCCCGTAGTAAGGAGCAGTATGCAAAAAGGCAAAGTGAAGTGGTTCAATGCGGAAAAGGGCTATGGCTTTATTCAGCGTGAAGAAGGAGAGCCGGACGTATTTGTACACTATAGTGCTATCCAGTCCCGTGGCTTCCGCACCCTGAACGAAGGCGATGTGGTGACCTTCGAGATTGAGCCGGGCAAGAATGGTAAAGGCCCCCAGGCCGCCAATGTAAACGTGGTGGAAGCAGCCAAGCGTTTTTAGTTTTCAGAGGTTGGACAGATGAACCCTCGGGAAACCGGGGGTTTTTTATCTTTTTTCGGCCACTACCCGTAAGCGCACATAATCGGCGATCCAGTGGTCGCCTTGCCAAAGGATGGGGCGGGCACGTTCTTCAACCAACTCGAAAAACCGCACCTGGCCTTCGGCAGGCAGGTTGCTAAAGGCTTGGGTAAAGAACATCTGAAACCAGTTCTTCAGGCCATTGGGCTCCTGAAGGGGGGTGGGGCGATCCAGAAGCTGGGCCCACCGCACTTGCAGACCGTGTTTTTCCAGCAGTGCACTGTAGCTCGGAATCGAGGGAAAATACCAGGGATTGCGAAAGCGGTTGCCGTAGCCCAGGGCCACCAGGGCATAGC
>CAZIXH010000035.1:0-8366 GCA_964543055.1 uncultured bacterium | reverse complement strand
GCTAAACGGTATCGAAACCATGGTGACCCATCAGTTTAGTCTGGAAGCCTGGCCCGAGGCCATCAGAACCTCTGTTACCCGGCGGGGCATCAAGGTGGTGTTCAAGCCCTAGAAGGCTGATAGTGCATAGCCTATAGCTGATAGCCAAACAGCAGAGCGCTTATCGCTGGTTGCGGATCCTTTCGGAGTCCTTTGGTTGTCGGTGGGCGAACTTCAGGCCAGAGTGCCTGGAAGTTGGTGCGATACCCTCGATACCGGGTTGGGTTGGTTTGCTGCCGAATGGTGGCGAACCAACCTCACTGAGAGGCGCTTCTCCCTCGAAATAGCTAGAGCCGTGAAAAACCTTCTACCCTGTTGCCGCGACAGCCTTTTGCGCTAGGCTAGTGGCATCATGCCCATCCGCGAGTTCCGTATGGAAGACTATGTCAGCGTGCTGGCCCTCTGGCAGGATGCTGGCCTGGAGCTCAACCCCTCGGACAGCTTCGAGGGTTTGCAAAAGAAGCTCGAGCGCGACCCCGACCTGTTTTTGGTAGTGGAGGAAGACGGGCAGATTCTGGGGGCCCTGCTCGCGGGCTACGATGGACGGCGGGGCTGGCTCTACCACATGGCGGTACACCCCTTTGGCCAGGGGCAGGGGTGGGGTAAGCGCCTGTTGGAGGAGCTCGAGGCCCGTCTGCGTGCCAGGGGTTGCCAGAAACTGAACCTGCTGGTCGAGCCCTCGTATGCCGAAGCCCAGGACTTTTTCGAGCGCCTGGGCTACCGCCGTGACGACCTGATTTTCATGGAGAAGTGGCTGGGCTAGAGCGGTTGTTGGGAAAAACGCAGCAATCTTCTATCAAAGAAAACCGTGCTAAACGCGTATTTGCCGCTAATCTTTGAAGTAAAAACCACAGACCGCAATAAGGCGTAAGATTGGGGGCATGTGGAACTATATTCTGTTGGCCTTTGTGCCCCTGGCTGTGGTGCTGGAAGTGCTCCATGCACCGGGGGTATGGATTTTTCTGGTATCTGCACTGGCCCTGCTGCCGCTGGCGGGCTTGATGGGCCGGGCCACCGAGGAGTTGGCCGCGAGGGCCGGTAGCACCGTAGGGGGCTTGCTCAACGCCACTTTTGGGAATGCTGCGGAGCTGATCATCGCTTTGGTGGCCCTGCTCGCCGGCAAGATTGAAGTGGTGAAGGCCAGCATCACCGGCTCCATCCTGTCCAACCTGCTGCTGGTGCTGGGGCTCTCGATCTTTCTGGGCGGTTTGCGCTACAGCACCCAGAAATTCAATGCCCAGGCTGCCGGCCTGATGACCTCGCTCCTGACCCTGACCCTGGTTGCCTTCATGCTGCCAGCCTTCTTCGACATTGCTGAGCGCAACTTTTTCAAGGTGCAAAACCCGGCCCTGCCTGACCAGATGTTCAGCCTGGCCACAGCGGGGGTGCTGATTCTGATTTATCTGTCCAATATCTATTTTTCCCTGCGTACCCACAAAGACCTGATCTCCGGTATCTCCGACCAGGAGCACCACGAGGCGACCTGGGGCCTTCCGGTGGCGGTGGGTGTGCTGGCCGCTGCTACGGTGGGGGTGGCGGTGATGGCCGAGTTTCTGGTGGGCAGCCTGGAAGAGGCCACCAAGGTGCTGGGCCTCTCGGAGTTTTTTGTGGGCATCATCCTGATTCCACTGGTTGGCAACGCTGCCGAGCATTTTGCGGCAGTGGTATTTGCTGTGAAAAACAAGATGGACCTGGCGGTGCAGATTGCGGTGGGTTCTTCTTTGCAGATTGCCCTGCTGGTCGCGCCCATTCTGGTGATTGTGGGCTATTTTGCGGGCCGCCCGATGGATCTGGTGTTTCAGAATCCGCTCGAGCTCGCCGCCCTGGCGGCCTCGATTCTGGCGACCAACGCGGTGGTGCGGGATGGCCAGAGCAACTGGCTGGAAGGGGTCATGCTGCTGGGGGTTTATGCGCTCCTGGGCTTTGCTTTCTTCTTCACGCCGCGTTGAGAGAAATGCAACGTTCAAGGTGATGTGTGCCGCGTTTTCTTCAAACTTCTCACGTCCCTTTTGCTACCCTTTTGAGCAGGTAGGGGAGTAGCCTTCTCGTTGGTCAACCGTCAGTACGGGGAACCCCCGGTTGACCGAGCGGTACAAAGCCGCAGGCGAGACCACCACGACACATGCGGCCGTGGTGTTTTTTTATTGGCCCGGTCCGCGAAAGGGGGACTAAAGTGGTAATGCAAGCTCCATACTGCCCGGACTGTGAAAACGGCGAGTGGGTGAAAGTGGTCTTCCAGGATAACGGGGCTCGAGCGTGTCGGTCATGTGGTGCCGTCTGGCCCACCGTTCAGCAGCAGCAGGAGCTTTTGGACAACCTTTACCTGCAACAAACACTGGATGCCCTGATAGAGTACCGGATTTACTGCCGCTGGGTTCCGGGCACCATGGACAGGGTAGAAATGTGGTCGGTCCGGACAGGGGAGCGCTTCGAGGTGAAGTTTGACTGGGTGCGCCAGCACGTGGGTCATCGTGCAGTCAACGAGCTATATCTGCAAGGCAAAACCGAGTTCGCCTGTGACCGGGCGTTCTGGCAGCAGGCGGTGGGTTCCCGCCACTCTTGAGGAGAAGATGCCATGAACAACAAGCCCAAAGACGACCGCAAAGCCATCGAGCCCTATGAGTGGTTCTGGAGCATTTTGGGAACCATCATTTTTGTGGCTCTGGGAGCTTACGCATTGATCTCTGCTGGGAGCAGCCAGGCTTGAGGGAGTTCCAAGTAGTTTCAAAGAGATTTCTGTCTACGTTGGGGCCGAAATTCGGTGCTGAACTCGTCTTTGTACTGGGTTAGCTTGAACCTGAAGCATCTGTGGGCCAACCTGGCCCACATTTTTTTGTGAGGTCTTTTGGGGGTAGCAAACCACCGACCCCGCAATTTGGTGTTGCCCACTGGCGAGTTCGACAGTTTTATCGCTCTCTTCACAGACGTGGCCACCCACGAAAACGAGAAGGGACAAGCAGACGTGCCTCACCCCGGTGAGGCACGATTGTCTGCGCTGCGTCTGAGCCCAGAAACATGTTACGCACCCAGGTTCTTTCCAGGATAAAGCATTCTCATAGCCGGATGGCTCTAAATTTGTGAAGAGCGCTCTATCTTTTTTGCACCATCGAGGGTCGGTAAGCCCGCCAACAAACTACACAGTCTGACGTGTTATGGTAGCAACGTAAGGCACTCCAGGCGGGCTTTTGGGGAGTGAAGAGGGGGAGATATGAAGCATTTTTTGGTTTATGTAATCGCGCTGGTTTTGAGCCTGGCTCTGGCCCAGAAAGGCCCCATCACGGTGGGCTCCAAGATTGATACCGAGGGTGCAGTGCTCTGCCAGATGGTCAAGATTCTCCTCGAGGCCAACAGCTTCCGCGTGAACGACCGATGCAGCACCGGTACCACCGATGTGGTGCGCAAGGCCCTGCTTTCTGGCGAGATTGACCTCTACCCCGAGTACACCGGTACGGCGCTGGGGGTGTTTTTCAAGGACAATCCGGAGGCCGCTGCCGTGACCCGCGACGCGGCCAAAGGCTTTGCCAAGGCCAAGGAACTTGACGCCCGGAACAACATTGTCTGGCTCAACCCGGCCCCGGCCAACAACACCTGGGCCATTGCAGTACCCCGCGCCCTGGCCCAGCAAAACAACCTCCGCACCATGGCCGATTTTGCCCGCTGGGTGAACGGCGGGGCTCAGGTGCGGCTGGCGGCCAGCCAGGAATTTGTTGACCGCGAGGATGCCCTCAAAGCCTTCGAGAAGGTCTACGGCTTCAAGATGAAGCCCGAGCAACTGGTCATTTTGCCGGGCGGCAATACCACCCAGACCCAGCAGGCTGCGGCCCGCGGCACCGGCGGGGTGAATGCGGCAATGGCCTACGGAACCGATGGCGGCATTGCGGCCCTGGGCCTGGTCGCCCTGACCGACCCCAGGGGGGCGGTGGCGGTGTACCAGCCGGCCATCACGGTGCGCAAGGCCGTTCTCGACCGCTTCCCCGAACTGGCCACGCTGATCAATCCGGTCTTTGCCAGCCTGGGCGAAGCCACGCTTTCCCAGCTCAACGCGGAAGTGGCTGTGAACGGTAAAAACCCCGCCGAGGTGGCGCGGGCTTATCTGCGCTCCAAAAACTTTATCCGGTGAGAGGACCGAGTTCAGGGCCCAAGGCCCAGGGTGAGACCCGAAATACAGTTCTGAACCCCCATCCGGTAGCCCTGCTGGCTGCCGGGCTGGGGCTTCTGGCCCTGGGGCTGCCCTGGCTCGAGCTCAAACCCAGTCGTATTGCGGTCGGTGAAGCCTTTAGGGTGTGGGGTTGGCCGGGTTCCTGGGGCCTGGCATTGCCCGTTCTTTGGTTTTTGATTGCCTATGTCCGGGGGCACTGGCAGGGGTTGTTGCTGGGAATGGCCCTGCTGGTCTGGGGGTTGCTGGTTGGACAGGGCACAGCCTATCTGTTGAGCAACCAGCCCGAGAGCGCTCGAGTCTCGGCTGCGGGGGGTTTGTGGCTTACCTTGCTGGCGCTGTATGTGGGCTACTTTGCCGCCTACCGCGAGGGGCGTGGGTGGGGGCTGCTTTCGGCCCCGCTCGTGTTGGGGGTGCTGATCGGACTGGGCGCTTTTGATCGGCTGGGGCCTGTGCTGGAGTTTCAGTCCTGGCGCGAGCAGTTTGCCACCGAGCTGTGGCGCCACCTTTCGCTTTCGGGCAGCGCGGTGATGCTGGCCATCGGGGTGGGGGTGCCGCTCGGGGTGTTGGCTGCTGGCAGTCCACGCTTCGGCTGGGTACTGAGGGTGATGGGGTTTTTGCAGACCATCCCTTCACTGGCGCTTTTTGGCCTGTTGTTGCCGCTACTGGCCCAGGTTTCGCAAACCCTGCGCCTCGAGGCCGCCCTTGCCCTGCTGGTGGTAGGGGGGTTTGCTTTTCGCTTGCTGTGGGCGGTTTCCGGGTGGTTAGCGGTAGTACTGATGCTTCCGCTGGGTTTGCTGGCCCTGGTGATGACAGGAGCCTGGCTCAACAGCCTTCTGGGGCCCGACCCGTTGCAGATTGAGCTGCAGGCCCCCCTGCAAGCATCGGGGATTCGTGGGATTGGGGCGGCCCCCGCCGTGCTGGCCCTAACCCTGTACGCGCTCTTGCCGGTGGTGCTCAATGTCTATACCGGCCTGCGCGGGGTGCCCGAGGCTGTCAAAGATGCTGGACGCGGCATGGGCATGAGCCCCGCACAGCTCTTCTGGCGGGTCGAGTTGCCGCTGGCCTTGCCACTGGTGCTCGAGGGCATTCGTGGTGCGGCCTCGCTCACCATCGGCATCACCACCGTTGCAGCCCTGATTGGCGCGGGGGGGCTGGGTTTTTTCATTCTGCGCGGCGTGGAAGGAGGCGCACCCGACATGGTTTTGCTGGGAGCCATCCCCATTATTGGGCTGGCACTGCTGGTGGACTCGGCCTTGCGATGGGTGGGGGGGTTGCTCAGGCGGAGGATGGGAATATAGGGGGTAGGGATGAGGGAACAGGGCTCAGGGTTCCGAGCCCAGGGTTCAGAGGACAGGGCACAGGGTTTCGACCACAAAACCCGCTAGCCGGAAGCCGGTGCTTGCAAGTTCAGGGGACATGGTATGGAGCAAACGGATCATGAACTGACCGGCTATCGCAGGTTAAGGGTTTGGCAAAGAAGTAAGGAAGGGGCGGAGGCTTGCTATTGGGTAGTCCGTTCTTTTCCGGCAGAAGAACGTTATGCCATAAGCCAGCAGATTTGGCGGAGTAGTTATTCAGTCCCCTCCAATATTGCCGAGGGGTACAGTAGAGGAACGCGCAAGGAATATGTTCAGTTTTTGTGGATTGCACATGGTTCGCTGCGAGAACTCGAGACCCACCTCCTTTTGTGTAGCCGCGTGGGCCTCCTGGCTACCGAACAGGCCAATTCTTTGCTGGGACAATGCGACGAAGTGGGTAAAATGCTTCATGGGCTGATACGAAAACTGACATCTCTGTCCCGGAGCCCGGCGCTCTGAACCCGGAGCCCCAGCCATGATTCGCTTCGAGAATGTCGTCAAGCGCTACGGGGACTTTGAGGCGCTGGGGGGTGTGAGCCTCGAGGTCGCACAGGGGCAGCTTGTCACCTTGCTGGGGCCGTCGGGGTGCGGCAAAACCACCTTGCTCCGCACGGTCAACCGCCTGATTGAACCCACCTTGGGCACGGTATTTGTGGGCGAACGGGATGTACGGGCGCTGGACGAGGTGGAGCTCCGGCGGGGCATTGGCTACGTCATTCAGAGCATCGGGCTATTTCCGCATATGAGTGTGCTCGAGAACATCATGGTAGTACCGCGCCTTTTGGGCTGGGAAAAAGAAAAACGCGAAGCTCGAGCCCGAGAAATGCTGGCCCTGGTGGGTCTGGAACCCCACACGTTTGCAGGTCGCTACCCTCGAGCGCTCTCTGGGGGCCAGGCCCAGCGGGTAGGTCTGGCCCGTGCCCTAGCCGCCGACCCGCCGGTGCTGCTTTTGGATGAGCCTTTTGGGGCGGTGGATCCGCCTACCCGCGAACGCCTGCAAGACGAGTTTCTGAAGCTGCAAAGTGAGCTCAGAAAGACCGTGCTGTTTGTCACCCACGATCTGGAGGAAGCGGTCAAAATTGCTGATCGCATCTGCTTGATGAATGCTGGGCGCGTAGAACAATACGACCCCCCCGAAGTGCTTTTGCGGAGCCCCAAAACCCCTTTTGTACAAGGTTTTTTGGGGCCTTCGCGTACCCTTTTGCGCCTTTCACGAATCCCCCTGAATGGGCTGATCGAACCGCTGGATGGGCACCACCCCTCGGTATCCATCCCGTTTTCGGCTACCGCCCGTGAAGCGTTTTCGACCCTGCTCTCGAGCGGCCTTCGCAGCCTTGGGGTGACCGGAGAGGGGGGGCAGATGGTGGGCTTGGTGCGCCTGGAAACCTTGCTGGCTGCGGTCTCGGAGGAGGAACCATAGTTCGTAATGGCCCCCGCAAACTGGCCCACCCGCTCTGGCTTCCTTTGCTGGGGTGGGGGCTGGCACTTTTTTTGTTGGCGCAGCAATCTTTCTGGAAAACCTTGCTTTCCATGCTATTTCCCAGCGCCCAGAGCCCCCTTTTTGAACGCGAGACCCTGCTGAACCTCACCCTGGAGCACCTGGCCATTACGTTTGGGGCGGGTGCGCTGGTGGTGCTGGTGGGGTTGCCGCTGGCCGTTTGGGTCACCCGGCCTGTGGGGGCGGCCTTCCGACCTTTGCTCGAGAACCTGGTAGCAGTGGGGCAGACCTTTCCTCCGGTGGCGGTGCTGGTACTGGCCCTGCCATTCTTTGGCTTTGGCTCTCCTGGAGCGGTGCTGGCTTTGTTTTTGTACGGCCTGCTGCCGGTGGTGCGCAACAGCCTGGAAGGGCTTTCCTCCCTGCCCGAGGATGTACTGGATGCCGCGAGAGGCATGGGCTATGCTCGCTCACAGATGCTCTGGCGGGTGGAGTTGCCGCTGGCCTTGCCGGTGGTGCTGGCGGGTATCCGTACCAGCCTGGTGTTGATTCTGGCCACCGCCACCGTAGCCCCACTGGTGGGCGGCGGTGGGCTGGGCGTGCCGATCATCGCTGGGCTGGCCGTGAGCAACCTGGCCTATGTGGTGCAGGGGGCGTTTGCGGTGGCGTTGCTGGCGGTGTTGCTGGACTGGACTCTGGGACGATTGGAACAGGTGCTCACCCCCTGGCGAAAGGGTGGGTAAGCCAAGGGTCGAAGGGGCGGATGTCAAGAGCAGATCAAACCCGCAGGAACTCCAGCAAAGCCTGGGTGGTAGCGGTGGGGTTTTCTTCGCAGAGGTAGTGGCCCGCCTCGAGGGCCGCTCCCTGCACCTGGTGGGCATACTCCCGCCAGGCCGAGAGGGCGTCGCAGGTGCGGTGTACCACGCCCTTTTGGCCCCACAGCACCAGCAAGGGACACTCGAGCTTGCGGGGGTCGGCGGCATGGTGTTCCAGGTCTATGCTGGCGGCTGCGCGGTAGTCCTCGCAGGTGGCGTGGATGGTGGCGGGGTCGCGGAAGCAGCGCTCGTACTCGGCCAGGGCCTCGGGGGCAAAGGCCGAGAGGCCGGTTCCCCAGCCGCCCAGCTTCTGGTGCAAAAACCCGATGGGGTCGAAGCCAATCAGGCGCTCGGGGAAGCCAGGGGGCTGGGCCAGGAAAAACCAGTGATAGTAGGCCAGGGCCAGCTCACGGCTCAGGTGGGTAAACACGTAGGGGGTGGGGGCAATGTCCAGCACGGCCAGCTTCAGCACCTGCTGGGGGTAATCGAGGGCCATGCGGTGGCCTACCCGCCAGCACCACCGGCAAGGCCAGCGGCAACTCCACCCGCCAGAGCATCTG
>CAZIXH010000034.1:0-3206 GCA_964543055.1 uncultured bacterium | reverse complement strand
CTCCCCACCACTGCCAGTCGTCAGCACCGCGAGGCAGCTCCCGCTGCGCGGCACCGGTATTCAAGCTCACCGCACCCTCCGTGCTTGTGCGGCCTGGGCCCCTGTGGCCTGTGTCCCCTAGCCGCCTGGTCGCCGCCCTTGGTTGCCTGGGCTCTCTTCTCGGTGGCAACTTCGGTTTCCCCACCCCCGTGCTGCGCGATGGTGTGGTGGGGCCCGGGGCTACGTGGTCGACCAGCCCCGTGGCCTACGCCTTTCCTACGTCCCCGCTCTGCCCTACAGCGTAGCCCCGCGCCCCTCCACCCTGCCGCGCAGCCAGGGCGAGTCGAAACCCACCTGGCCCCGGTAAAGCGAGCCCTGCAAACCCAGGTTGGCTTCCAGGCGGATCTGCGACCCCAGCACCAGCGGCCCCCGCAGCCGCAGCCCGTCGGTTCCGTTGGCGGTGATATCGAGGGTCTCGAGCCGGGCCTTGAGTCCGCTGCTGTCAGCAGTGCCGCTGAGGGGCAGCACCCGCAAGGGGGTGCGTACCTCGCCCCGGTAGCGGGTGGCCAGGTCGTAGAGCTCCCCGTCTATTGCTACCCGTTCACTCTGCAGGTTCCAGCCGCCCGAGAGCTTGCCCTCGGCATAGCGCACCTCGCCCGAGAGCTTGAAGGCTTCCAGGATTTGCAGGGGCAGGTCGCGCACCCCCAGCGAAAACACCCCGTTGCGGTAAAGGCCCTCGGCATAGCGGTTGGTAAGCCGCCAGGTGTTCCCCTCTTGGCGTACCGCAATGGGAAAGCGGGTATAGGGCGAGTCGTAGCTGAGGTCGCCGCTAAAACGCCCCGCTTTCAGGCTGGCCTGCCCCGTAAGCTGGCCCACCAGCAACTCCAACCCCGAAAGCTGCATCTGCAGGTTATCCCAGGTGCCGTTCAGGTTCACCGCACCCAACCGGCCCTGCACCTGCGGACCCTGCCCCTGCAGGCTGCCCGACAGGCTGAAGGGTTTGGCGGTGGGCAGGCCCACGCTTTCCGACTGCACCGCCAGGCTCCAGCGCGGCCCGGTGCTGGCAAAACGCACCCCAGCCTCGCCCAGCAGGGGCCGGGGCCAGACCAGGGTGCCCTCGGCCTGGGTGCTCGAGCCCTTGCCCCGCAGGCGCAGGTTGCTGCGGAAGGAGTCGCGCAGGGCCACGGTGTACTCGTCGGTGTTGCGCAGGGCCACCGTGGCCTGGAAGGTTCGGTCGAAAAAAGCGCCGTCCAACACGGTATCGAGGCGGAACTTCTTGTCAAAGGCCAGGGTGCCTTCGTAGGTCAGGGGCTCGTTCAGGAGGCGGCCTTCGCCGCGGTAACGCCCGCTCAGCACCAGGTTCTGCCAGCCGCGGCCCTCGAGCACCAGCGGCCCACCCCCACTGACCGGCAGCCGCAGGCCAAAGTTTTGCGCCAGGGCCGGCAGGGTGGGGTTGCCCTCGACTCGAAAGCGGTACTCCTGGCTGGGCAGGTCCACCGTGGCCGAGCCCTTGAGGGGGCCCTCCAGACCCCGCCCGACCAGGTTGGCCGTGACCCTCTGCCCATCAAAATCCACGCTACCGAAAATATCGCTGAGGCTGAAGCCTACAATCTTCACCCGCGCGTTCTTGATCTGGTTCTTGCCCAGGATGCCGTTCTTGACCCTGGGGCCAATGGTCCAGGTGCCCTCGAGCTCCCCCGCCTCGAAGCCATCGAACCAGTAGCGGGCCGCCCGCAAATCACCCCTGGCCTGAATCTGCCAGGCCTCGAACTCGCGCCCGGTGCGCCAGACCGTACCGCTCAGTTGGCCGTCCGGCAACGCCACCGAGACCTGATAGGGGCCGCTACCGCGGACCGTTGCCCGCAGGGTGGGCAAAAAAAACTTCTGGCTCTGCTCAATCCGCACACTGACGCGGTTCAGCACCAGCTCATCCACCCGCAGACGGATGGGCGCAGGGGCTCCAGGCTGGCGCTGTTCGGGAATAATCGCGTCCCAGCGCAAAAAAACATCGCCCTCTTCGGCGAATATCCGCAAGGGTAGTTCGCGCCGCTGCAAGCTCAGCAGATTGTAGCCAATCCGCAGGCGCTGGGTCTCGAGCCGTAACCCATTGCCCTCGAGCCGGGCCTCCCGCAGCTCGAGGCCCCCCAGCAAATAGCCTCCCACCGCCCGCCATTGCCCGGTGAAACCCACGGCTTTGAGGCCCTCACTGAGTGCGTAGTTAATGAGCGGCGGAAAGGCCGGCAGCCCCACCAGCAGGAGGAGCAGAATTGCCGGAAGCCAGCGCCAAAACCGCACGACATTCAGTCTAGCCCAATAGTCTGAGTGGAATCTAGGAAAATGCCCATTGGAAGCCAATCCAGTCTGTTACGAGCCACCCCAATTTATTCCTGGTTCAAAAATCACTTGACCCTGGTTGGGTAATCCTTCATCCGAGCCTCTACATGAAGCGTTTTTTGCCTTTAGGATGGGAAGATTTCCTGGTACCGAACCGCACCGATACGAAGCTTCCCGGAGCAAACTTCACGCTCAAGACCAATCATCTGCGCACTCTGAGCAGTTACCCATTCCTTCCCGCACCACACGGGCCGGTTTGCGCCTGGCGCTGGTGTAGATTGGAGTCGTGCTGCGAATAACCGTGTTGGTTAGTGGACAGGTGCAGGGGGTGGGCTACCGTTACTTTACCCGCAAGAAAGCTTTTGAGCTGGGCCTCTCGGGCTACGCCGAGAACCTGCCCGATGGGCGGGTTGAAGTGGTGGCTGAAGGTGAAAAGACCGACCTCGAGCACCTCATCCACCATCTGCGGCAGGGGCCCAGGGGGTCTCGAGTCGAACATCTGGACGTGCAGTGGAGCGAGGCCACCGGACTCAAGGGTTTTCAAACCTTTTGATGCTTGAGCCGAAATTCCAGTGTCCAAATGCAAGCCTGCATGAATCCTCGTGGTATCAAACCACACACCTTTGACCAAGAAAATCAGCTAAGGGAGCTGCAAGCAGAAACACAAGAAAGACACCGCCCAGGCGTATAGAGCTCCCGCTTGCGAGAGGTTCGCTGAGGCTAGAATTAGTCGGTTGAAGCCGCTACGGTTGCCGTCGCTTCAGGGGGCACATAGGCCCATGCCGCCGGACGCACCCCCTGGGCCACGAGGGTACTGGCCAGCGTTTCCTTGAGTTCCTGGAGCCCAAAACCCTTGACTGCCGAAATAGGCAAGCCCCCCAGGCGCTCCTTGA
>CAZIXH010000033.1:0-3967 GCA_964543055.1 uncultured bacterium | reverse complement strand
GGTTTGGAAGATGTTTTTAGGCTGCTTTCCGGCTTCCTGTGCTGGTTCCCAGCCAGATCACAAAGTCGGCTAGGAGCTGCTGGGCTTCCTTCCAGGGGAGGGTTTGGGTGGCCTCCTCGCTCCCGTAGTTCTCGTCAGGCTCGGTGTATTCCCCCACGTGCAGGCTCAGATCGGGCACCCCTGCAACCTTGAGGACCTCCAGGGCTTCGGCGCGGCTGACGCTGTAGAGCTGGCGCTTAAGCCGCTCGAGCAGCAAGATGGGGTGCTCGCTTTGGGAGAGCAAGGGCTTGACCGTGGGGTGGGCGGCCCAGATCAAGTAGGCCCAGGCGTTGGCGGTGCCGCTCTCGAGGCCATCGTCGTACATCAGCTTGTCGTTTTCGGGTTCCCAGTAGAACACCACTTGGGGGGCATCGCCAGAGTAGCCAAAAATGGTTTCCAGGTGGGGGTACAGGGGTAGCTCGAGCTTTTTCATCATCCACTTCCGTTTCGGTCTGCGCCACGGGGGCGCTTCTGCTAGGGGCTTGGTGTTTCGGGCGGCTCGTTCGTGCGTTGCGGTCAGTTCTTCAGTTTCTCTACGTTTGGTTCCTTCCCCCGTTTGGTTTTGTACCAACTCGGATGAAATAAGAGTATAACATAATCACTCTTTTGTCCAGTCGGTTCAACCACTTAATCAAGAAAACTGTTCCAGCCTATTTTTATGCCTAAAGCAGCACGGCCCTCACCGCTCAGGTAGAGCCTCTTGAACCACTCGCAAAAAGTAGTATTCTGTTTACATCAGAATCAGGGGTCTTACTCAAAGGCCTGATATGGAGACTTTATGCCCCGCCGAACCAGACCACACCCTGGCCCCGAAAGCGCCCCTCGGGATTGGGTTGCCCTCAGCCCGCCCGATCTACCCGAACCTCTGGCCGAACCCCTGGACGCTCCACCACCTGCCATCGCTTTTTTCCTTCAGCATGCCAACCATGGCGAGCTGGCTGTAGCCTACAAGGCTTTAGTGGGCCTGCTGGTAGGCGGTGAAGAAGGTTTGGATGACCACGAAGCCAGGGTTGCCAGGGAGATGTATCTGGCGTTGCAACGCGAACTGGATCGCAGGCTCCACAGCGCAATCATGCCCCATGGGGGGGAATCACCGTTGCCGTTTTGAAAGCCGCAAGTAGTTCAAGACCCACCTGAGTGCTCCTGTAAAAGCTGTTTGTTGCCTGATTATCCCCAAGCCTTTGTTGCCAAATCATCGCGGAGACCTTCTATGAAACGCATCATCATCGAACTCGAGAACCTTCCCAGACGCTCCATCACCCCGGTCAGTGGGGAACGGCTCGAGTGGGCGGTTCGCAAATACGCCAGCCATTTGCAAGGAACCAGGCCGGTGCGGGTTTTGGTACAAGAATATGATGCCCGGCTCTCGTCCAAGTTCCGCTACATCCCGGCCCCAGGGCTGCTCGAGGTTTTGCTCAAAGAGCTTCGGGCAAACCCCAGGTCTGGGATCGAAACGGTGAGCGTTAAGGACGAGTAACGACTTCTTAGAGCCCAAGAATCTACCCCACAACATCAGGCTGGGATGCCGGGAGAGTGTCGCAAAATCAACCAACTAACACAGAACAGTAAATCCCCCCTTCGGGGATTGTCACCATCGAGTTATCCAGCCCCATTCCGAGAGCACTTTGAGCAAAAGAGGGGTCTTCTTCATGTCAAATCAACACCATCCACGATGTTGTACCAGTACCCCACTGTGGGCGCTCGTTGTGCGCTGACAAAAGTCAGCATTTGCTATGTGAACCACATCAAGAGGGGGTGCAGAAAAAGTTGAGAGTTGGATTCGGCTTTGCTTGAAACCGGGATACACTACCCCCCAAAACCGGCTTTTCTAGTGACCGGGGGTTGTGGTACACTTTGAAGGCTTGTGTTTTGACCTCCACACGAATGCTGTGGTGCGAACAAACCAAAATCCTGGGCTGTCCGATATCCAGCCAGGGCAAAAGTTTCGGAGGAAGGCAATGGAATACCGCATCAAAGCCCAAAACCGTGGGAGCGAAAATCCTACGGCACTGCGTGACGCTGGCAAACTGCCCGGCGTGGTCTACAATCGGCAAGAAAACTACAAGGTTGTGGTAGATCTCAAGGAGTTCAACAAGGTCTTTATGGCCGCGGGCATTCACCATGTGATTACCCTCGAGATGGAAGACGGTAAGACTGTAGATACCCTGGTACGCCAGATTAACCTGGATAAGCGCCGCCGTCGTCCCGATCACGTGGACTTCTATGCCCTCTCCGATGAGCCGGTGCAGATGTGGATTCCTGTCAAGATAGTGGGTACCGCCCAGGGTGTGCGCGAGGGGGGTGTACTCCAGCTCGTCAACAACGACATTCAGGTCAAGGTTTCGCCCAAGGCCATCCCACCCTTCATCGAGGTCAACGTCAGCCAACTGCGTATTGGTGATAGCATCCATGCCGACGAGCTAACCCTTCCCGAAGGGGTGAAACTTGCCATGAACGCCCGCGATACGATTGTTGCCATCGTACCCCCTGAAGATGCCGAGAAGCTCGCAGCCCAGGCTGCTGCTGCACCCGCTGAAGTGGAAGTGATTAAGAAGGGCAAGACCGAAGAGGAGAAGTAGGCCCATAACCCTGCGCCAGGGGCCGAAGGCTGCGGTTTTCCCGGCTTTCGGCCCTCGACTTTTGAGCCATGTTCCTGATTGTTGGACAAGGGAATCCGGGGTTGCAATACGCCCGAACCAAACACAATGTAGGGTTCTGGGTGCTCGATCGGCTGGGTTCGGATTTCCGGCCCAAGGGCAATGCCCTCATTGCCGAGATCAAGTTTCTGAGGGCCTCCGGAGAGTGGGTTTCGGGTCTACTGGTCAAGCCCACTACTTTCTATAACGCCACCGGCGAAGCCGTAGCCCCTCTGGCACGGTTTTATAAGGTTCCACCCGAGCGCATCCTGGTGATCCATGACGAGCTAGATTTGCCACCTGGAAGGCTACGCTTCAAGGCAGGGGGTAGCAACGCGGGCAATTACGGATTGGAGTCCATTTCAACCCATTTGGGCACTCGAGACTTCCATCGCTTACGTATAGGTATTGGCAAGCCCCCTACGCCTGAAGAGGGGGCGAGCTGGGTGCTGACAGGTTTTCGTCCCGATTTGGCCTTGCTGATGGATAAGGTGATCCAGACCGCCGCCGAAGCAGCCCAGACCTGGGTTACCGAGGGCATAGATGTCTGCCAGAAAAAATACAATGGCCTCAACCTGGCCCTACCGCCCAAGCGAACTGAGCCTGAACAAGCCAGTTGATCGCTACAACGAGTTTTTACAGAATTACCAATGCCAGCCCCAAGATATCAAGATTTATCCGAAACGACCTGTGATGTAGGCTTCCGTGCGCTTGTCTTTGGGGGTAGTGAACAACAGGTTGGTGGGGCCAAACTCCACCAGGTCGCCGTTCAAGAAGTAGCCGGTGAAGTCCGAAACGCGGCCTGCTTGCTGCATGTTGTGGGTCACGATGGCAATGGTGACGTGGTTCTTGAGATCGGTCAGCAGGTCCTCGATGGATTGAGTCGAGATGGGGTCGAGGGCGCTGGTGGGTTCGTCCATCAGCAAGACTTCGGGCTCAACAGCGAGCGCTCTGGCGATGCACAAACGCTGTTGCTGCCCCCCCGAAAGGCTCATGCTAGGTGCATGGAGCCGATCCTTGACCTCGTCCCACAAAGCGGCCTGGCTCAAGGAACGCTCCACAGCCTCGTCCAGAAGGGATTTTTTGCGAATACCCACCAGTCTCAGCCCTGCTACCACGTTCCCGTAGATGGACAGGGTGGGAAAGGGGTTGGGCTTCTGGAAAACCATCCCGATCTTACGCCGTACTTGCACCGGGTTCACGCCGGCGGCATAGACGTTAACCCCGCAGAGTAACCCCCCCCCGGGCCCCCGGGCGGTGGGGGGTGGGACGGGCATCGGGATCGGTGCTGG
>CAZIXH010000032.1:0-4437 GCA_964543055.1 uncultured bacterium | reverse complement strand
GTACAAAACCGCTTTCCTGGGCGAGATTCCCATTGCGCTCTCGGTACGGGAGGGGGGGGACAGCGGCGTGCCGGTGGTGGTTGGTGCCCCACAGTCACCCGAAGCCGAAGCCTTCCGCCAGGCGGCGCGGAATCTGGCGGGTCAGTTGTCGGTGCAGTCTTACCTGTTGCTGCCGATGGCATAGGGGTGTTATGGCCTTGGGAATGGGTGAAACCAAACTGCGTATCCTCGAGACCCTGCGTTCTAAGTCGAGTTGTGCGGGTTCGCTGGCAGCGTCGCTGGGCATTTCCAAGGTAGCGGTGCACCGGCACCTGGAGGACCTCGAGCGCGAGGGTCTGGTGCGGGCTCGTCTGGAGAAAAACGAGGGCCGGGGCCGCCCCAAACAGGTTTACCAGGCCGTGGACGAGCAAGCCCCCTATGTGCGTATGTGCGCCGATTTGCTCACCCACCTCAAGGAGCTTTTTGGTGAAGGGCTGGTGCTGGAAGTTCTCACCCGACGCAACAACAAGTTGCTCGAGGAACTGGCCCCCCACCTGGAGGGGCTGACCCTCGAGCAAAAAATCTACCGCCTGTCCGAGTTTCTCACCGAGCAAGGCTACCAGGCCAGTTTTTACTTCGAAAACGGAGCCTGGTATTTGGAGCAGGGTCGTTGCCCCAAGCTGGCCCTTTCGATGGAGCACGGCGAGTTCTGCCACACCGAACTGGAAATGTACAAGAAACTGCTGGGTGTTTTGGTGGTACGCGAGGAGCGCATAGCCGCTGGAGGCGATTGCTGCCGCTACCGTATAGACACAACCAACACGCAAAGCTAGAACGCTCTTCACCTGTTTTGAGCCATCCAACTTCAAGAAAGCTTTGTCCTGGACAGAACAGGGGCCGCCCACGAAAACGAGAAGGGACCAGCAGACGTGCCTCACCGGGGTGAGGCACGCTTGTCTGTGTTGCGTCTGGGCCAGGTTAAGTTGCGCCCGTATAAGGTCTAGAGATGAATTCAGGCTGCTGAAGAGTGCGTTTGCTTACCAGAGCACTAGCCAGCCCAGGAGTTGAAGCCCTCTATTCCGGGTGCAGGGCTTTCGGGGGCAGGCAAGCTCCCGGGCTGGTCGAAGGAACCGCCAAAGGCGAGAGCCCCACCCAGAGCAGCTATCAACAGAATCAGAGTCACGATCTTTTTCATCGAGTCCCTCCTTTCTGTTGTAAGGCTAGCATCGCGCTTTTTCCCCTCGAGGCCCGGGCAACCGTAACGTGGTCAGCAGGCGTTACGGCTTTAGAGTTCGCCAAAGTAGCCCAGTTCGTATAGCCGTTGCCAGACCCGGCTCACCGGCAGTCCCATCACGGTGTAAAAATCGCCCTCGATGCGCTCAATAAGCACCATTCCCAGGCCCTGGGCCCCGTACCCTCCGGCCTTGTCCAGCCCTTCGCCGCTACGGGCATACCACTCGAGCTCCCACTCTTGCAAAACCCGAAAGGCAACCTTTGCTTCGACCACTTCGCTGTGCAGATGCCCAGCGGGCTGCTGGATGGCAAAGCCTGTGAAGACCGTATGCGTGCGGCCCGAAAGCCGACGCAAGAAGGCTTTGTTTTCTTCGACGTCCTGCGGCTTGCTCAGGGTCTCGGCACCTATCGCCACCACCGTATCGGCAGCCAGTACCCACTGCCCCGGCTGCCAGATGGTCTGGGCTTTCCGGGCGGCCAGGGCTTCGGCCATGGGAGCGGGCTCGAGGTGCCCCAAAGCCTCTTCATCGATATCGGCAGGGCGTACCTCAAAGGGCAACGACAGCCGCTGTAGTAGCTCAGCCCGGCGGGGGCTCTGTGAGGCCAGAATCAGGGTGGGTAGGGTAGTCATAGGAGCTGGGGGGTAGGGCACAAGGCCGCTGGGTCGTTTCGCATGGATTGTAGATGGGTTGTGTAAGGCTAAACCTGCCTACAAACGGGTTCCAGCACGCCAAGTGGCCTCCACCTCACGCTGGTAGCGCTGGGCCAGGGCGCTGTCGCGCAAAATGAGCAGGTTTTCGTTGTTACGACCAAATCCGGAGCTGGTAAAGTTGTAGCTGCCCGTGACCACCCACTCGCCATCCACCACCATCACTTTGTGGTGCATGGTGTAGGGGTTGCCGTCCTTGCGTACATCAATTCCAGCTTGCTTCAGGGTTTCGTCCCGCGAGTTTTCCAGGTTTCGCGCGTCTATCACCACCCGTACCCGAACCCCGCGCCGATGGGCTTGCACCAGTGTCTCGACCATGCGGGTGTCGGTCAGGACAAAGGCAGCAATCCAGATTTCCCGATTGGCGCGCTTTAGCAAGTCGAGAATAGCACCCCGGCCCTCGCGGCCTCCCGCCGGGCTAAAGTAGACGGTGCCTTCGGTGGAGCCAATCTGGAAGCGCTCGGAGCGGCCCAGCCCGCTTTCCTGGCCCGCGAAAATGGTATCGAACTCGGCCCGGTATACCTCCACCAGCCCCCGCACCGGTAGCCACAGGCTGTTTTCGTTGTTGCGCTCGAAGGCATTCCAGGTCAGGTTGGTGCTGCCGGTCCAGACCCCCAGGTCGTCAATCAGCACAAACTTGTGGTGCATCAGGGCGTTGTTGCGGCTATCGTAGCAGACCTGTACTTGCTGCAGGGTTTCGCAGCGGGCCTGGTTGCTGCTCCTGACGCCCAGACTTTCGCGGGTCTCGCGGCGGTAATCAGAATCGCTAAAGAGCCGTACCCGCACCCCCCTGGCGGCAGCCCGGACCAGGGCCTGGCCAATCTCGCGGTCTTCGAGCTCGAGGGTAGCCACCTCAATTCGGTTTTGGGCGGAGTTGATCAGGCCCAGCAGGCGGCTTTTGGCCTCGCGGCCCTGCGCGGGAGCAAAGTAAAGCTCGAGCCCCCCCGCAGCTTTGTAGACCTGGGGAATCGGACGAAAGTAGGTATCCCAGACAAAATACCCCACCACCCCCAACAAAAGCAGAAAAAGCCAGATTCGGTCGCCGCTTCGGCGGGTTCGGCCCCGCCCCCTGGGCCGGAGTAAGCGCCACACGCTGGGCAGCAGGCTGAAAATAGAACGGCGACGCATAGCAGATGTCTACTGTACAACGCAGCACAAAATTTGTTTGTGGGGACTCAAGTTTAATCATGAAATGACCTGGCTGGCGGCCAGGATGATTCAAACGAGGCACGAGCCCTACGATACGTCCCCATCGTGGTATCTAGATTGTTCTAACCGCATTCTGGTAGCTCAAAGGTGACTAGCGCAATTTATTGGACTTGGGTACAATCTCCTCATGCTCAGTCTTCGGGAAAGGCAAAAACTGCGTCGCCGTGATCGCATTTTTCGCACTGCCATCAACCTGTTCCGGGAGAAGGGGTTTCACCAGACCACCGCCACCGACATTGCCAAAGCCTCGCACGTATCGCGCGGTACTTTCTTCAATTACTACGCCTACAAAGAAGCCGTGCTGCTCGATTTCGGGGCGCAACTGCTGAGCGAATTGCGCGAACAGGCCCTGGCCGAGTTGGGCCGGGGCGAGCCTCCCCTCGAGGTCTTGCGCCGGTTGTGGGATCGGCTGGCCGAGGTGAGTGAACGGGAACGGGTACTGCTCTCGCCCCTGGCCTATGAGCTCCTGAACCCCGACCCTGAGCGAGCCAAAGCAGCCTTCGAGACGCTGCCGCTGGGCGATCTGATTGCCGATATCCTGCGTCCACTCAAGCAGCAAGGCAAGTTGCGGGAGGATATGTCGCGCGAGCGCATCTCCAGCTCGATTGCCGATGTATACCTGCTCTCGGCCTTGCGCTGGGCGGCCTATACCCCAGGGCGGCAGCTCAAGGAAGAGATGACCAAATTTCTCGACCTCATGCTGGAAGGGGCCGTAACCCGCGAGACCGGCAAGCGCGAAAAAGCTGCCAGGTCTTGAGATGAACAGCCTGCTGATTCCCACGCCCATTGGCCCCCTTTTTGCCAGGGCCAGCCGCCAGGCCCTGCTATCGGTGGAGTTGCTGGTGCTGGGCGAGGGCTTTCCGGAGCGCCCCAACCGGCTCCTGCATGGCCTGGCCCGGCGGGTGGAACGCTATTTTGCCGGGAAGGCGGAAACTTTTTTGGAAATTCCCCTCGAGTACGCCGATTTCGACCCCCGACGGGTGGCCCTCTACGAAGCGGTTCGGCGCATTCCCCCTGGAGAAACCCGCAGCTATGCCCAGATGGGGCGCTTGTGCGGCCTGACTCCCCGGGCGGTGGGGGCGGCCATGCGGGCTTGCCCCTTCTTTCTGGTGGTTCCGGCCCAGCGGGTGATTCATGCCGATGGGCGCCTGGGCGGGTTTGCGGGTCGGGAGGGCGTTAAGGTGTGGCTGCTGCAGTTTGAGGGGGTCATGTAGAGCCGGAACAGGAAGTTCAGGTGGCTTGACCCGCACAGGGTGGTTGCCAAATGCGGTGCGTTGTTCTACTGACCCGCTGGTCAGGTAGAGTAT
>CAZIXH010000031.1:0-3490 GCA_964543055.1 uncultured bacterium | reverse complement strand
GACCGCTACGAGCTCGAGGTCGCTCAGGTTGAAGACCGGCTGGAAGTGCAGGGTCAGACCATCTTGCGAGAGGGCCTCTTGCAGCTCGGACGCACCAGGGGTCAGGAGGCGGATGCCCCCGCCGGTCTCGAGGGCCGAGTGGCAGGCTTGCTCGGCCTGGTTCCACAGCCCCTCCACCGTGGTGGCGTCCTGGGGATACATGGCGATACCAATGCCCACCTTCAGGCCCGATAGTGCAGCCCGCAAGCGGCCCAACAAGCGGTGGGCTACCCGGCTGGCCCC
This sequence comes from uncultured bacterium, assembly GCA_964543055.1. Lineage (GTDB taxonomy): Bacteria > Deinococcota > Deinococci > Deinococcales > Thermaceae > Meiothermus. The sequence continues at coordinate 3,208 of CAZIXH010000031.1, read as the reverse complement.
CGCCGTCCAGCGCACCTCGGAAAGCAGCAGGGCAAAACCCTGGTCGCCCAGGTACGCAAGTGAGTCGCTTTGGCGGAGGGTGTAGGCAATCTCGCGGGCGGCCTGCTCGGTCTGGGCCTTGTTCATACCCTCGATCCGGATGCGCATCAGGGCCAGTGAACGCCCGTGCCGCTGGGCCAGCGAGAGAGCCTGGGCCAGGTTGAGCTCAAACTCGCTGCGCTTGACCGCCAGCGACTTGCGCTCGGGGGTCTGGATCTTAAGGTCGTCCTTGAGGGGGCGCAGAATGCGCTCGATGACCTGGGCCATGGCCAGGGCCAAGGTCTCGTCGGCGTTGCTCCATTTGCGGGGTTGGATGCTCTCAATCCACATCACCCCCCGCAGCCCGTTTTCGCCGTGGAACACCACCTGCAGTACCGCGCCCAGCCCCCGGCTGACCAGAGTATCGCGCAGTTCGGTCATGCGGGCGTCCTGGCGGGCATCGTCGGCGGCAATGAGCAGGTTGCGCTCCAGCACCTGGAAATAGACGGCGTGTCGCTCGGGCTGGAGATCTTCGGGTGGAGAAGCCTCGGGGTACTGGCCGACCAGTTTCAGGGTGCGCTCGTTGCTGTCGCGTAGCCACAAACAGATGCCCTTGAAGCCTAGGGAAATCAGAACCTCCCCCAGCTTGGGGAGGGCTTCTTCCACGCTGGCAAAGCGATGCTGGGTGATTTCCAGGAGCGAGCGCTGCCAGGTTTCCTTGGGCATGGGGTTGACCGCCACCCCCTGGGATTCCACCAACAGCGACTGTAGTGCTTCGATCAGGGCCAGCTTGGCCCGTTCGCTCAGGTTGTAGCCTTTTTGCCCGATATGCAGCCGAGGGGCCGCCCAGACCAGGCGGCTGCTCACCCAGGATTCGCCGGTAAGCAGGTTGAGCAATAGCTCCTGGGCTTCCTGGGGTTTGAGCACCACGCCCCCAGCCCCGCCCAGGCGCACGGCCATGCCTGAAGGCAAATCCTGATGTTCGATCAAGAGCGTGGCTCCTTCAATTGAGAGCGGCGCAAATAGCTTCCAACTAACCTCGTTCACCGAATGTCCAGTCCTTTCATAAGGGACACGAAGCCCTATGCCTTATCAATGTACCAAGGGCCGGTATGCAGGATGGGTTATACATCACTAGACGAACCGTTAACCACTCCGTTATCCCGCTTTTCACAGGCGTGGCCGCCCACGCAAACGAGAAGGGACAAGCAGACGTGCCTCACCCCGGTGAGGCACGCTTGTCTGCGTTGCGTCTGGGCCCAGACGCATGTTAAGCACCCAAGCGTGGGCCGGGCCCGGCCCACGGGTGCTTGGGTTTCGAGTTTCCCAGCGGCCACTGTTCTGTCCAGGACTAGATTTCCTCAAGGTCAGATGGCTCAGGATAGGTGAAGAGTGCTCTAACGGCGTCTGGGGTGTTGCTGGATGAGGGCGTATAGAAATCCCCCTCAGACATAGCAATTTGGGTGAAGTTTGGATAGCTTCTGGAGGAGCTGGCAGAATTACGGCTGGATTACCCTCAAGCCCCCCGGCACCATGCGTACTTGGTACTCGGTGGCAGGTTCAATCAGCTCGCCGTCGGAGTGGGCCGGGACAGGGCGGTCGAAGCGGGCCGTGAACTCGGCGCCCTGGAAGAAGTGCAGCCGGGGGTGGTGGACGTGTTGGCCCAGGAGCAGCCGGGGCAGAATCCCCACCACCCCCAGGCGGCTGAACTTGCCGGCCACCGCCGCCGAAATGAGGCCATCGGTGGGCACGGCGTCGGGCACGATGGGAATACCCCCTCCATAGGTCGAGGCATTCATCAGGGCTACCAGCAAGCTAGGGCCCTGGTAGACGGTCTGGCCGTTTTGGATGAGCTCGAGGGTGGGGAGCTCCAGCTCCTTCAACACGCCAAAAATCGAGTACAGATAACGGGGCATGCCCCGCAGAAAGGTGGGGGCCGTGAGGGCCTTGCGGGCCACCGCCGCATCGAAACCGATGCCCAGGCTGGCCCCATAGGGCTGGTTGTTGACCATACCCAGGTCTATGGCCCGGACGGTTCCTTGCAGGGCCGTATGCAGCGCGGCCCCCAGGTCATGCCGGTGCAGGCCCACCATGCGGGCGAAGTCGTTGCCGCTCCCAATCGGGATAACCCCAATCGCCTTGTCCGAGCCAGCAATGCCCTTTACCACCTCGTGCACGGTTCCGTCGCCCCCCACCGCAACCACCCGGCTGCCCGCAGGGGCGTTGCGGGCCACCTCAATGCCGTGTCCTGGGGCCTGGGTAATGGTGAGTTCTATGGCGGAAGACCGGTCGTGCTGGCGGATGGTGGCCTCGAGCTGCCGCAACATCTGGCCCACCCGCCCACGCCCTGCCGCCGGGTTGATGACAAAGGTGGTATGGCTGCTCATTGTGTGTAAGGAGATTCTAACAGAAACCGGCGTTGTACAAAACGGCTATTCAGGGTGGTTTTCATCTTTTGCTCCTGCAATGTTTGGAGAACCGCCTGGCTGTGTAGGGCACAACTGCCCGTGTTGTGGTCGAACCTGCCTTGCCGTGTTTCCGAGGGATTGCCATGAACCGGCCCGTCGCTCAAACCCACCTTTCCCAGCTCGCCGAGTTGCTAACCTGGATGGACGAAGCCCCGGAGCGTCGTTCGCTGGCGCCCGAGGCGCGTACCCCCGAGGGGCTCTGGTGGGAGGTGCTGGCCGGGGAGGACGAGAAGGCCTGGGTCTGGCTCGAGGCGGGCCGGGTACAGGGGTATGGGGCCTTAGTGCCCTTCTGGGATGGGGCCGCCCTCGAGGGCCCCATCATCCGCGCGGGCAACGGCAAGGCCCTCCTGGAACATCTGGTCAAAAAAGCACGCCAGGAGGGGTATCCCACCCTGTACGCCTTTCCCGAGGCCCGCAACCGCTACGCTCGAGACCTGCTGGAGCAGGTGGGCTTTTCTGCCGAGCACACCACCTACTTTTACACGATAGGCCGCACCGATCTGTCGTATCCGGTGCCCCCCGGCTACAAGATTGAGCTGGCCGAACCCTGCGACCCCCAGGTCTACCGCGACCTGTACAGCCGGGCCGACGATGGCTGGAGCCTGCGCCTGCACTGGACCGACGAAGAACTGCGCCAGCACTTCCTGGGCGTGGAAGTAGAGCTCTTCATGGCCTACGCCGACCAGGGTCAGGCGCCGGTGGGCATGGCCGAGCTCGAGCTC
>CAZIXH010000030.1:0-3513 GCA_964543055.1 uncultured bacterium | reverse complement strand
ACGGTGCAGGAGGTCAACCGCCTCATCAAAACCTTTGAGGACACCAAGCAGCTCATGAAAACCCTGGCCAAGCAGCAGCAAAGAGGGGGCAGGGGGCTCTTCAGGCGTTAGGTCTCAAGTCGCAAGTCAAAACCGGGCCTTTCGGCCTAAGACCTGCGACCAACAATGCGGAAAAAAAACATCCATACCGCTGTAGACAAAGGAAAAAGGAGAAAAACATGACCAAGATTCGCCTCTCTCGTTTCGGTTCCAAAGGCAACCCGCACTACCGCATCGTGGTGGTGGACAGCCGCGCCAAGCGCGATGGGGGTTACATCGAGCGGGTGGGTTACTACGACCCCCGCAAGACCACCAAAGACTGGCTTAAAGTGGACATGGAGCGCGTAAATTACTGGCTTGGTGTGGGGGCCCAGCCCACCGACACGGTCAAGAAGCTCATCAAGCAGGCCAGCGCGTAAGCGCCCGAAGGCGCAAAGCCGAAAGCTAAGGGCTCAAAACCTCTGGGCTTTCGGCTTTCGGTTTTTGGCTTTAGGCTAATGCTTATGAAAGACCTTGTGGAATACCTGGCCAAAGCAGTGGTTGATCACCCGGCCTCCATCCGCGTGGACGAACGCCGGGGCCGAGAGGGGCTGGTTTACTATGTGGAAACCCATCCCGAGGATAAAGGCCGCATTATTGGGCGGCAGGGCCGCGTAATCGAGAGTATCCGCACGGTGGTGCGTTCGTTCGCCAAGGGTCGGGTTTCGGTGGAAGTGCGCTAAGCGCTTAGATACCCTGACCCCTTCCACGTATGCGGCGCATCGAGATTGGGCGTATTGGAAAACCCTATGGCATGGCCGGCGGCCTCAAGTTTCGGGGTGAGGCGGTGGTCTTTGACCTGGAAAAGGTGTACCTGGAAGGTCTGGGCTACCGCTTGATTGAGGAAATAGAGGAGCTGGGTAACGAGCTGGTGGTGTATCTGTCCGGTGTGCAAAACCGAGCGGAGGCCGAGCGGCTGGCCGGGTTGCGGGTATATGCCGACCAGGACGACCTTCCTGAACTCGAGGAAGGCGAGTATTACTACTTTGAGCTGGTAGGCAGGCCGGTTTTTGTGGATGGTAAGCCCTTCGGGGAAGTGGTGGATGTAGAAGATGGGGTGCAAGACCGCCTGGTCATCAAAGCCAGGGGCACCTCGCTACGGGCCCAGAGCAAAACCTACCTGGTGCCGCTCCAGGCGCCCTATGTGAAAATCGAGGCCGACGGCATTTACATCGAGGCCATTCCGGGCTTGTTCGATTAGACTGGTCTACCCATTCTCTGCAAAGCCATGAAATATACCATCCTGACCCTTTTTCCCGACCTGATTCGCCCCTGGACGGAAGAATCCATTGTTCAGAAGGCCATCCAGAAGGGCCTGATTGAGGTGGATATTCGCGACATCCGGGCCTACACCGAAGACAAACACAAAACCGTGGACGACACCCCCTATGGTGGGGGGGCCGGTATGGTGATGCGGGTGGATGTGGTGGTGCGGGCCCTCGAGGCCGCCGGGCCTGCCGACGAGCGCATTCTGCTGAGCCCTGCCGGGGCCCCCTTTACCCAGCGCATGGCCGAGGAGCTGGCCCAGAAGTCGCACCTGGTGCTCTTGTGTGGGCGCTACGAGGGAATAGACGCCCGGGTGGAGCGCTTCGTGACCCGCGAGGTTTCCATAGGCGACTACGTGCTGATGGGCGGAGAGCTGGGGGCGCTGGTCATCCTGGAAGCCACCGCCCGCCTGATTCCAGGCGTCATCAAGGAAGCCGAAAGCCACCAGCAGGACTCCTTTTCTACCGGCCTGCTGGACTACCCCCACTACACCCGCCCCCCGGAGTTTAGGGGCCTGTGCGTACCGGAAATCCTTACCTCGGGCCACCACGCCAAAATTGCCGAGTGGCGGCGCAGGCAAGCCCTCAAGCTTACCAAGGAACGCCGACCCGACCTGCTAGAAAAAGCCGAGCTAACTGCAAAGGATCTGGTCTGGCTCGAGGAGGGTGCTAGCTAAGCATACTCACGATAGACTTTTACAGAGACAGCTACCGATGCATTCAGTTTTGCAGTAAATGGTCTGGGTGTTTCTCTTTTCAAACCAAAGTCAAAGCCAACCCCTGACTTGTTGAGCTAAAGCTCTTTGTGTGGATCGTGTAGCGCATACTTTCTTTCGAAGCACACACCAACTGCCCAAAGTGGGGCTTTGAGCAAAGGCTCGTGGATTGGGTTAAGTTGACATTAGTACGCCTCACTATGGCTCAAACAGTTCTCGTGTTTGGGCCTGTTAACTCCTTAGTGATAGCCCCCATGGGGGGTGTAGCGGATTTGCCGCTTAGTGCTCTGGTAAGTTAATCATCGCCACTCCTTCTGGGGTACAGGTGGGCCAGCTTGATGCGCGCGTCGGCGGTGGTGAAACGCCACTGGATGACGACCTTTTGCTGGTTCCTACGCTGGGCCCAGGCCTGAGTCTCGGCCTGGAGGGTAGCCAGGTCGGGAATGCGACGGTCCAGACACTGGCGCTCAAGCACCGAGAGCTCGATCTCGGCCATGTTCAACCACGAGCCATGCGCCGGGGTATAGTGCCACTCGATCTTTTGGGCCAACCAGAAGGCTTCTTGGGGAGGGAAGGCTTTGTAGAGGGCCGCAGGGCTGTGGTAGGAGGCGTTGTCGGTAACCAGGACGATCTTGCGGGCCTGGGGGTAGTGCAGATCCACAATCTCTTGGAGGAGGTTGGCAAAGGTCAGGCTATCGGCAGTCCCCTCTACCCGCAGGCCACACCTGCCGGTCAGGGGTTCGTTCCACAAGAGGATGCTGGCACTACCCTGGCGGGTGTACTCGTAGTCCTCCCGTCGAGGCTGGTTCGGCGCCGGAGGTAGTTGGCCCTGGGGGGTGTCACGCAGTTCCTTGCGCTTCTCGTCCAGGCAGATCTGGGGGTACTCAGGGTCATAGGGTCTAGCGTAGACCTCCAGCACATCCTCCATCCTGGCTACGAACGGTGCGCCGGCCTGCGGTGGGATGCACCAGCTCTGAACCTGCCAGGGCTTGAGCTGATTTTTTTGAGCCGTTTCATCACCGCCACATGGCTGATCGAGTCCACCAACCCCAGCTCCACCAGCTTGTCCGCCAGCAGCCGCAGCGTCCACCGGGCCTGCCCTTTTTGACCGCTGCCCTCCTCCACCGTTTCACATGCCAGGGCGATCAGCCGCGCTTCTACCTCCCCGGTGATCTTCGGCCTCCGACCCGGGCGCGGTCTCTCTTCCATCGCCTCCCTCACGCCCCCCGCCACGTAGCGCTGGGCGATCTGGCTCACGGTACCGGGCCGCAAATCCACCAGCTCAGCCACTTCCCTTCCACTACGCTGTTCCCCCTGGCTTCGATCCAGCAGCAGCAGGGTTCTGGCCCGTTTGTACTTCCGTGCCCCGCACGCCATCTTCTTGACCATCTGCTCCAAGTGCTCTCGTTCCTCGGCGTTCAGGTATACCCTGCTGGTACTGGCTTGTTTCATGG
>CAZIXH010000029.1:0-2994 GCA_964543055.1 uncultured bacterium | reverse complement strand
AACCTGCCCTACGGCGTGCGCAAACGGGTCGAGGTGGCCCGGGCGCTGGCCCTCTCGCCCAAACTGCTGCTCCTGGATGAGCCCATGGCGGGCATGACCCTGGAAGAAAAGGAAGACATGGTGCGCTTCATCCTGGACATCCGGGCCGAACGAGGCACCACGATTATCCTCATCGAGCACGACCTGGGGGTGGTGATGGACATCTCCGACCGGGTGTACGTGCTCGATTTTGGCCAGGTAATCGCCTCCGGCTTGCCCGAGGAGGTCAGCCAGAACCCTCGAGTGCAGGAAGCCTATGTGGGGGTGGATCATGCAGCTTAGGCGGTCTCAGGTCTGCGCTCCAGGGATCAAAAGTACCTCTGCCATGGAACCTGTGACCTGTGATGTGTGGCCTCTTTGGGGAGGTTGCCCATGATGCCCTCCGGTTACGAGCTCAAAAAATATACCCTTCCGCAAGTCCTCCGGATGCGAGCCGAACAGACACCAGGGCGGGTTGCCATCCGCGAGAAGGATTTTGGCATCTGGAACGAGATTACCTACGCTGACTACTACCGGCACGTAACCAATTTCGCTGCAGGGCTGCTCTCGCTGGGCTTTCAGCCCGGTGAACGGCTGGCGGTGATTGCCGACAACATTCCTGAGTGGCTCTATGCCGAACTGGCAACGCAGTCTTTGGGGGGCATCTCGGTAGGGGTCTATCAGTCCTCGCTGCCACCCGAGATTGCCTATGTGCTGTCCTACACCGGAGCGGCCTTTGTGGTGGCCGAAGACCAGGAGCAGGTGGATAAGCTGCTGGAGATCCGGAGCGAAATTCCCGGCGTACGCAAGGTCATCTACGAAGACCCCAAGGGTATGCGGGCCTACCGCGACGACCCCTGGATTATCGGCTTCGAGGAGGTGGAGCGGCTTGGCGAGGCGTACCTGAGCCAGCATCCGCAGGCGGTAGAAGAACGCATCGCCCAGGGGCACGCCGAGGATGTCTGTCACCTGTCGCTGACCTCCGGCACCACCGGCAGGCCCAAGGCCGCTATGCTGCGCCACCGGAATCTGCTGCACATGGGGGTGGCCTTGCAGGAAATTGATCCCCTTATGCCCACCGACGATTACCTCTCGTTTCTACCCTTTGCCTGGATTGGCGAACAGATGATGTCGGTGGGGATGGCCCTGGCAGGGGGTTTTGCTGTCAATATGCCCGAGTCGGTGGAAACCGCCATGAGCGACCTTAAGGAGATCGGGCCCCATGTGATGTTCAGTCCCCCCAGGGTTTGGGAGGGCACCCAGAGCCAGATTTGGGTCCGCATTTCCGAGACCTACGCCTTCAATCGCTGGGTGTACAACCAGAGGCTGAAAATTGGCTACCGTGCTGCCGACTACCGCATGCATGGCAAGCCCATGCCGCTGGGTCTGCGGCTCGCCTACTGGTTCGCCGACCAGATTATGTTCAAGCCGCTGCGCGACCAGCTGGGCTTTTTGCGTCTGCGTCGGGCCTATACCGGTGGGGCGGCGCTGGGGCCGGATGTCTTCCGCTTCTATCACGCCATTGGGGTCAACCTCAAGCAAATCTATGGCCAGACCGAGATTATCGGGATTGCCTTTGTACACCGCGACGGCGATGTGCGGGCCGATACGGTAGGGGTGCCGATTCCCGGTGGCGAGGTCAAAATTAGCGAACGGGGCGAAATCCTCTGCCGCTCGGACGCAGTGGTAGCGGGCTACTGGCAGAACCCCGAGGCCACCGCCGAGACCTTCGCGGATGGTTGGTTGCACACGGGCGACGCCGGCGACCTGACACCCGAGGGACACCTGGTGGTCATTGACCGGGTCTCGGATGTGATGCACACCAGCACCCAGCAGATGTTCAGCCCCCAGTTTATCGAGAACAAACTCAAGTTTAGCCCCTACATCAAAGAAGCCGTGGTGTTTGGCGACCAGAAGCCCTACCTGACGGCCTTTATCAATGTAGACCCGCAGACCGTGGGCAAATGGGCCGAGGACAACCGGATTGCCTACACCACCTATATTGACCTTTCGCAAAAACCCCAGGTGGCCGACCTGATTCGCAAGGAGGTCAGGGCGGTTAACGATGGACTCCCCGAGCACCTGCGAATCAAGCGCTTCGTGCTCCTGTACAAGCTGCTCGATGCCGACGACGATGAACTGACCCGCACCGGTAAGGTGCGTCGCAAGTTCGTCATGCAGCGCTACCAACCGCTTGTGGATGCGCTCTATAGCCAAACCAGCAAGGTGCAGGTAGAGACCGAGTTCAAATACCAGGACGGCACGGTGCAGAAGGTTTCTACCGAGGTCAGTGTGCTCGAGGCCGAGGGTAGCAAGGAACTCGTAGGTGCATAGGAGGGTGAGCCTTGATTGACTTTGTGCAGAACCTCATCTCCGGGATTGCAGTGGGCTGTATCTATGCCCTGGCCGCGCTGGGGTTTGTGCTGGTCTACAAATCCAGTCGGGTGATTAATTTTTCCAACGGGCAGTTTATCGCCATCGGGGCTTTTCTGGCCTATGCGCTGGCGGTATGGGTCAAGCTGCCGGTGTTGCTGGCGGCCCTGCTGGCCATGCTGCTCACCGCCGGGCTGGGCTTTCTGGTAGAACGGGTTTTCTTGCGCAGGATGGTGGGACAGCCGATTATCTCGGTGATCATGGTGACGATTGGGCTGGCCAGTGTGTTAGATGGCCTGATGTACCTGACCCCGTTTGGTTCGGGCAACTTTACCTTTCCGCAGTTTTTGCCGCAGGGGGGCTTTAGCCTGGGGGGCATTAGCGTTTCGTACACGCAGCTATTGGCAATCGGCTTTACGGCGATATTCCTGCTGGTGATTGGCTGGTTCTGCCAGCGCTCGGTGCTGGGGGTTTACAGGCGAGCCGTGGCGGAGGACCAGATGGCCCCCAGGAGGGTGGGGGGCTCGGTGGAGAGGGAATTTGCGCGGGCCGGGACCTGGGCGGGCGTGCGCGCGGGGGGGGCCGGGAGACTGTCGGGGTCAG
>CAZIXH010000028.1:0-4199 GCA_964543055.1 uncultured bacterium | reverse complement strand
CAGGGCCCGCCAGAGGGCTTGTTGCTGCTGTTTGTTCAGCAGAGCCCGCTTATCCCCTCCCGGGTTGTAGCGGTGCTTATCGATGAGCCCTTGGGGTCCCTCGGCGTTGTAGCGCCGGATGAGCTTGTAGACCCAGTTCTGTCTAAACCCGGTGGCCCGGCTTACCGCCAGTGTGCTGGGGCGGTTCTCCCGTGTCTGCTGGGCGTACAACCAGATCACCTGCCGGCGGGTCTTCTCCTTGGCATCCTTGCAGCGACGGTAGCGCTGTTCGAGTTCCTCCCGGTGCAGGTGGGGGTGTAGGGGTATGGCTTTCCTCGGCGTGTATTATTATCTACATAGATTTGGTATCAGATGTCTTAGGAGAGACAATGACTAAGGCATACATCAACTACCCGAATGCCCATATCGGTATTCACACTGATCCAGCGTGTAGATTCACACAATGTGAAGGCAATTCAGGGCAGCGTCACATTCAACTGAACCGTTCATCGCTGTCCGTTGAGCTTGACCGATTTGCGGAAGGGCACTACCCATTTCGCGCCGAGGCTAGGATGAACGATATGTGGCTAATCATCGACTTCGATGACCCTATTTTTGAGAAGGCAGTGGTGGAACACATCAAAACACTCATCGGCAAACGTTACCGTCCGATCAGAGAATGTGCTATCCGGTTCCACTGCTAGTATCTAACCAGGGTGTATACAGGAGACACCTAACGTTACCCAGAACGGCAAAAACCAACATCCAGATAGCCCCGAGAATTGCTCTAAGATTCCTCGTAGTCGTGATAATCGGCCTGGCGTGCCCGTCGCAAGCGCGCACGTAGCGCGGCGGGGGTGTAGGGTGTTTTCTGGTGCACAATGGCCCCAAAACCTGCCATCAGCAGAGCGGGAATGAGCAGCAACAGGCCCTGAAGGGGATCGGGCACGTAGGGCATGGGAAACTGGGCCAGCGTTGCCCACAGCTGTACCAGGGGCAGAATGCCCCCCATCAAGAGCCCGCTGAGCCACCATTGCCGGGGCCACCACCACCCCACCACAAACCCCATCAAAAGCAGCAGGGTTCCGGCAAAGAGCAGGTCCACATTGCCCAGGTCGCCAAGTGCCACCAGCAAGCCGATGCCTGTTGGAATGAGATAACGCAGAAATCTTCGAATGCCAGGTCTCATAGCCCTTACAATACCGGTTTTGTCGGGGTAAGTATCGCATGGCTGGGTTCAACTCTCCAGCCGCAGGATACCCCTTTCCAGCGCCACCGTGACTGCCGCCGTACGGTCATCCACGCCCAACTTGCCAAAAGCGTGCAGCAGGTGGGTCTTGACGGTCGCCTCGCTGATTTTGAGCTTGCGGGCAATTTCTTTGTTGGAAAAGCCCTTGGCCACCAGCGAGAGCACCTCGAGCTCGCGCACGGAAAGGTTTTCTTCGGCGGGGCCGCGCATCCGACCCAGCAGCCGGGCCGCGATGGGCGGAGAAAGCACTGCTTCGCCCCTGGCACAAAGCCGCACGGCCCGGAAGAGTTCCTCGCGGGGTACGTCCTTAAGCAAATAACCCGTGGCCCCCGCCTCGACCGCCCGAACAATCTCGGAATCGGTGTCGTAGGTGGTGAGTACCAGAATCTGAACCCTGGGGAATTGCGCCCGGATCTGCCGGATGGCGCTTACCCCATCCATCTGGGGCATCCGCAAATCCATCAGTACTACATCCAGTTTGAGCTTTTGCAACAAGTCCAGGGCCTCCAGGCCGTTGGAGGCTTCGCCCACTACTTCGAAGTCGGGCTGGGAGGAAAGCAACCCCGAGAGGCCCGCCCGTACCACGGGATGATCGTCTACCAGTAGAATTCGAATGATTGCCGAGCCTGTCATGGCGTCTCCACCCTTGCAGGCTCTGCCCGGTACAGGGGCAGGCTAAAGGCCAGGGTGGTACCCTGTCCGGCTTCGCTTTCTACCGTCATGTGTCCTCCCAGCGCTTCAACCCGTTCGCGCATGGAGCGCAGGCCAAAGCTGCCTGAGCTAGGCGGTTGCAGGCCCACCCCGTCGTCCTGCACGTCCATCAGCACCATATCGTCAAGGTAGGAAAGGGTGAGGGTGGCCTGGCGGGCCCTGGAATGCTTGCGGATGTTGGCCAGGGCCTCCTGAGCGATGCGTAGCAGACCGACCTCGAGCTCAGGGTGCAGCGGGCGGGGTTCGCCGGTCAGGGTGAACTGGGCCTTGATCCCACTCTCCTCCTGCCAGCGCTGAAGCAGGCGACCCAGGGCCTCGGGCAGCGAGGTGTTCTCCAGGATTTCCGGGCGCATGGCCCAGACCATGCGGCGGGCCTCCGACAGGCCGTCGCGGGCAGCGGTGCGGGCTTGCTCCAGATAGCGCCCGGCAGAAGTCTCGTTTTGGGCTGCCATCTCGGCAGCCTCGAGCTGCACCACAATGCTGGCAAAGCCCTGGGCCAGGGTGTCGTGAATCTCGCGGGCCAGGCGTTGGCGCTCCTCCAGCACCCCGGCCTGGCGCGAGGTCTGCTCGAGCTCCCGGCGGGTGCGCTCGAGCTCCTCCCGGGCCCGGGTCTCGCGTACCAGCAGCTCGAGGGTAAAGAGCGCATAGCCCGAATACAAGAAGGCAATAAAGATGAAAAAGGCCAGGCTCAGGTTGGGGTACTCGGCGGGGGTGGGCAAAGCACTCCAGGCGGTATTGCCCTGGGGCCCCTGGCTCAGCAGAATCTCGAAGGTGATTTGTAGTGGCTCTCGCTGAGCCCACCACACCGACAGCCCCCCCAGCCCTGCCACCACCAGCAACACCACCCACAGCGGCAGCCAGTACCGGGCCACCACCGGTATCAGCCCCAGGGCTAGAAAAGGCAGGTAGTTCTGGCTCAGCCAGGCCACCACCGCTACCCCAATCCCGATCAAGACCCCAAACTCCCAGGCCCGGCGTTGGCCCGGGCGCACCGCCCACAACACCACTGCGAACAAGGCCAGGGCTGCCCCCAGACGCCAGGCGGTCTGGACGGGGTCTTGCCAGGGCAGTATCAACGGCACCTCGAGCGGGCGGGCCGGAACCAGCAAGGTAAAACCCAGTACTGTAGCCAGGTTAAGTGCTGTGAGCAGCACCACCACCTGTGCCACCGGGCGGCCCGCAAAAAAGCGCTTAAAGGCCCCTCTCATCTGAGAAAGTCTAGCTCACCTGCGCAGACTTGTTTGCAAAACAATATTCATTCAGCCTGCTCTACGCAAAAAGCCGGGGTCATGCAAAAATGGGCCTGTCTTCAGAACCCGTCACCCGGAGGATGCATGCAGAAAATCACCCTTCCTCATCGCTATCTGGCCAGTGGGTCGCGCTTCCGCGAAGCCTCTATCGAGACCGGCTGGCTGTGCTTCCAGAACGGCGCGGTCACGGTTCGCATTTACCTGCCGCTGGTAACCCGGCTCGAGCTCTCCTACCAGATGCGCGACTGGCTGATGGCTTTGGCCTTTGTGGGCTTCTTTGTGGGGCTGGCCAGCCTGGGGCTGCGCTGGCTGGGCTGGCTCAACCTCCCCCAGCTCCTGAAAATAAATCCGGCTCTGCTGGAATATGGCGCCTTCGCACTGGCCCTGATTGCCTTCATCTCGTATTTGCTGTTCCCGATTCGAGTTCTGTACCTCTACGACGGCAACGCTGCACCGCTCCTGGTGACCGGCGGCAAAAAAGCCATTGAAGACATGGAATACGCCATCTGGGCCTTCCTCGAGGCCCTGCACAAGAAGCAGCCTTGAATATGGAATCGGTTTGGGATTATCCCCGCCCCCCGCGCTCTGAGCCCACCTCGCGGCACATCCTGGTTCGGCTGGATAATCTCGTCGTTGCAGATACCCACCGGGCCTACCGGGTGCTGGAAACCAGCCATCCGCCTGTTTACTACCTGCCGCCCTCTGACATTCGCATGGACTTGCTGGAAGCCACCTCCCGCGAGACCTACTGCGAATTCAAGGGGCGGGCCCGCTACTGGACACTGCGGGTCAACGAGATTGTTGTACCCCACGTGGCCTGGAACTACCCTGACCCCACCCCTGGTTTCGCCGCCATCCGGGGCTACCTGGCGTTTTATCTGGAGCCCCTCGAGGGCTTTGTGGACGGCGAAAAAGCCCAACCACAACCGGGCCGCTTCTACGGCGGCTGGATCACCCAGGACATCGTGGGGCCTTTCAAGGGTGGGCCGGGCACCCTGGGCTGGTAGTTC
>CAZIXH010000027.1:0-9012 GCA_964543055.1 uncultured bacterium | reverse complement strand
GGCAGTCGGGCCAGCCCCCGCAAAATGTGCAGCGCCAGGCCGAAAAGTACCTCGAGTCCGAACCCTTGCCCCCCGAGGTACGCGACATTGTGCGTCGCTATTTCGAGCTACCCCAGCGATAAAAACCCACTCCGCCAGGAGTGGGTTTTGGCGTATCGAAAAACGCTAGAACCTGAGAACGCCCTGTCCACCGCCCCAGGTGATGTTCATGGCGCAACCGGCCAGATCGGGGGTGCTCACGGTGGTGATTTGGGCTGCCAGCACGGCGGTATTCGTTCCACCGTTCTGGATGATGGGTAGGGTTTGGCCGACGTTGAGGTTGAGGGTACCGTTTGTCAGGTTGCTTACCGTGACTTGACTGCCGCTGACAGTGAGGGTGAATTGCACGTTGTTGGCGGTAGACTGGGCACTACGCGCAGTAGCCCCGCTGCCATCTGAGACGGTCAAAGTAGCGCTCATGGTGACGTTGATGGGTGAGGGAAGGGTCGAAGGGCAGCCTGCACCAAAACTCACGCTCTGGATGGCCAGGTTGTAGGAGAAGCCGCTTGGGTTGGCGGGAAGGTTAAGGTTGGTAAGGTCTTCGAAGGTAGCGGTTACACTGGCCGAACCCGTAGCGGACGCCGAAACCAAGTTAAACGTGGTGGTCTTACCTCCTAACTGGAAGGGGTTATCAATGGGGGGGCTGCTAATCAGCCCACAACCCGCAATAACCAGAGCCATTACACTGCCGAGTAGGGCTAAACGTTTCATAAAATCCTCCTGCCCGCTTTTTGAAGCAAACCAATTGTATACCCAGGCCTGGGAGGAGGGTAGTTATATTTGACCTGAAAGAGGTTTGCTGGCGTTACATCAGACCGTTTTGAAGCTTTCGAAGGGTTCTTTGCAGTCGTTGCAGACGTGGATGGCCTTGCACAGGGTGGGGCCAAAGGTGTTCTTGACCGAAGTGTTGAAGGAGCCGCAGCGCGGGCAGCGGGTGGGGGTGGCCTCGAGCTGAATCAACATCCCTTCCTGCCCCGCTGTGGGTTTGGGGGGTGCAATCCCGTACTGGCGCAGGCGCTCTTTAGCCTCGGGGGTAATCCAGTCGGTGCTCCAGGGCGGCGAGAGTGTGGTTTTTACCTCGACCTCTGCAAAGCCCAGCGAGCGGGCGGTGGCTTCGAGTTGCTCCCGAATCAGGTGCAGGGCCGGGCAGCCCGAGAAGGTGGGGGTCATGGAGATGATGGCCCTGGGGCCCTCTATCTGCACGTCTCGCACGATGCCCATCTCGACCACGTTAATGACCGGAATCTCGGGGTCGGGAATCTGGGCCAACGCCTCCCAGACTTGCTCGGTGTTGGGCAGGGTGGTCATATCACCAGATCACCAGACCTTGGCCTCGGCGTCCCAGCGGGCGGTGGACTGCATCTCGGCCAGGATGCTCCACAGGTGCTCGGTGTGGTAAGCGCGGGAGGTGGGCTGGTAGCCAGGGTTGATGGGCAGTTTGAGGCCGGAGTTTTGCAAGTGGCGGGTGGCAAGCTCGAGCCACCGCTCTCTTATGGGCGTAAGGTCGGGCACGATGCCCTCGGCCACCAGGAGTTCTTCGCCGGGGATGGGCACAAATAGCTGCTGGGCGTAGCCCCACTGCATATCCAGGGCCTGCTGCAAGCGCCGGTTGGATTCCTCGGTGCCCAGGCCCAGCCGCTCCACCCAGGCGTAGGTGTGCTGGAGGTGGAAGCGTTCCTCGCGCATGATTTTTTGCACCGCCTCCACCAGGGGCTTGTACGTGCTGTGCTGGGCGGCCTCGAGCCACAAGGACTCGTAAAGGTCGTACAAAAACTGCCGCAGCATGGTGAAGGCCCAGTCCCCCTTGGGCAACTCCACCAGCTCACAGTTGCGATACTCGTAAGCATCGCGGAAGAAAGCCAGCCGGTCGGGGTCGGAGCCATCCAGCGCTTGACGCAAGCCATACCAGAGGGTGGCGTGGCCCAGCTCGTCCTGCACGATGTTGGCCAGGGCGATGTCCTCTTCCAGAATGGGGCCGTGGCCCGTCCATTCGCTGTTGCGATGGGCCAGGATGACCTCGTCGTCGGCCAGCGCGGTCAGCTTAGCAACTAGCGCATTCTTCACCTGAGCGTTCATCTTCTACCCCCCGCCCCCCTTTGTGCTTGCTTACGTGGGAGCCGACTGTGGCGTAATACTGCTGCTGCTTGTAGGTTTTGTCTTTAGCCGGGGCAAACCAGCTCTCGATGGTTTGTGGACTGGGGTCGCTTTTGACAATTTTAGCTGCAGGCACCAGCCACCAGGCCAGGGCCTCGGCATCGGTAAAGGTTGCCTGGGCCTTCTGCAGGGCTTCCTCGGGGGTGGACGCCTCCACCTCGCCCACGTAGTCCACAAAGGTCATGGAGCGCTTGTGGCTGGTTTTGCGGAATGCGGCAAAGGTTTGTGGCTTGTGGTTTGTGGCTTGTGGCTCGTGGTTTGACTCGAGCAGCTCTTCTTTGGTAACGGAAAAAATCTCATCAGCCCGCACCACCCACATGCTTACCGCCTGGGGCCGGCGGGCGAAGATGTTGCGGGCCGTAAGCAGGGCGTGCTGGGGGTCGGCAGCGTGAACCGAGCCGACCGCCTGGTGGGGCTTATTTGGGGTGTCTTGTTTGAAGACTTCCCAGCGGGGCCACTCTGTGTCCATAGTGCTCCTCCGGAGCGCCTGTAGCAGATTGCTTCTTGCTACGGCTAGACTGCAACAGCGGTTTTGTGCTGCTTGGCGGCGTAGGCTTCCAGGGCCTCGCGCACCCAGGCCCCTTCGGCGTGGGCACGGCGGCGGGCTTCCAGGCGTTCTTTGTTCATG
Organism: uncultured bacterium; assembly: GCA_964543055.1. Lineage (GTDB taxonomy): Bacteria > Deinococcota > Deinococci > Deinococcales > Thermaceae > Meiothermus. The sequence goes on along the minus strand of CAZIXH010000027.1, from coordinate 6,191 downwards.
GGGCCATTGCCCCCTACCACCTGCCAGAACTCGTCCCAGTTGATGGGGCCGTGCAGCCAGTTGCCGCTCTTTTCGTCGTAGCGCAGATCGGGGTCAGGAAGGGTCAGGCCCGCTTCCAGAATTTCGGGGGCGTGCTCGTTGATGAACTCCTGGCGCACGGTATCGTTGGATTTGGTTTTGATGCCCCAGCGGGTCAGGATTTCGGTGTTGGGGCTGTCTTTGTGGTGGGGGCCCATCATCATCAGGGCCGGCCACCACCAGCGGTTGATGGCGTCCTGGGCCATCTGGCGCTGCTTGGGGGTGCCCTTGGCATAGAGCAGCACCATCTCCTTACCCTGCTTGTGGTGGAAGGTTTCTTCGGCGCAGATGCGCACCATAGCTCGGCTGTAGGGGCCATAGGAGCAGGCTGCCAGCATGGTCTGGTTCTTGATGGCCGCCCCATCTACCAGCCAGCCGATGGTGCCGATATCGGCCCAGGTCAGGGTGGGGTAGTTGAAGATGGAGGAATACTTGGCCTTACCCGCGAGCAAGGCTTCCAGCATGGCCTCGCGGCTCACGCCCAGGGTCTCGGCGGCATGGTAGAGGTACTGGCCGTGCCCGGCTTCGTCCTGCACCTTGGCTACCAGAATCATCTTGCGCTTTAAGGTGGGGGCACGGGTAATCCAGGCCCCCTCGGGGAGCATCCCCACCACCTCGGAGTGAGCATGCTGGGAAATCATCCGGATGAGCTGGCGGCGGTACTCCTCGGGCATCCAGTCGCCGGGCTCAATTTTCTCACCCCGGTGGATACGGGCCTCGAACTCGGCCAGGCGCTCTTTGTAGTCAGGATCGCTGGGTACTCCGTATTTTGCTGGCATCTCTCCTCCCAAGAACCAAACTAACGCTTGTTAGTTTTTGCTAGTTTAGCTCGAGGCAATCAAAATTTCAAAGTGGCTGGGACAGGCGCTATACTCAGGTCATGGTGAAGCACCGTTTCACCGTCGAGGACTATCACAAAGCCTATGCCGCCGGAGCCTTGGGGCAGGGCCGGGTGGAGCTGATCAATGGTGAGGTCTACATTATGTCTCCAATGGGCAACAAACACCGCCGCTACATTGGTGCCATAAACTACGAGATTGTCACCAAGCTGAAGGATAAGGCCTACATGTTCTGCCAGGTTCCAATCCAGCTCGACGACAGGTCGGAGCCTGAGCCAGACTTTATTCTCACAGTGCCCCCTGCATCGCGCTACGACGACCGCCCACCCGGCCCCGCCGATATCCTGCTGGTCATTGAGGTGAGCGACTCGACGCTAGTCTTCGACCGAACCGTGAAGCTTCCCCTGTATATTCGAGCGGGCATTCCCGAAATCTGGATTGTGAACCTGCTGGAAGAAAAGCTAGAAGTCTACCGCGCCCCGGACTACCATCCCATCTACTTCGACAAGGGTACGGCGGTTGCGCCGCTGGCCTTTGGGGAGGATAGGCTCGAGTGGTGGGTCTAACTCTAGCCCGTGTCTGCATATATCTGGTTCAGGCTTAGTTTTGTGCGCAGGCAAGGCGGCTCGCCCCTTGCCCCCAGGGCCTCGAGCCCCAGGCACTCCTCGAAGCTGGTTTGGTTCACTGAATAAATCAGGCTCCAAGACGAGGCAGAGACAGTATGGATTTGTTGTACTCAACGAAATCTCCCTACGCTTTGGCATCGTAGGGAGATCCGGAGGAGGCGTGGCGAAGCTTGAGTGGGTGGCACGCTAGCGCGCCTTCTAGGGTGCCCTCAAGTTCGCCGGAGCGTGCAGGTTCCATCCTTGAGCGTTTTGTCCTTGAGGCTGGCGTCGTAGTTGGCCGAACCTGTCCAGCCGCCCTGGCCTGGCTTCAGGTCGCAGTAGAGCACTTCCAACCGGCTGGCCTGGTTGCGGTTGATGGCTGCGTCCAGCATGACCACCACACTCAGGGTCTGGCGGTCGGGGTAATAGTTAAAGTTGGCCCCACGGGCCGCCGCCGTGATAGGGCGGGCCGTTACGAAGAACCAGTCGCGGCCCAGGGTGGTGCGACGCTCGAGGGGGCTTCCTACCGTCAGGGTGAAGCTATTGCCCTTGGCAATCTGGAGGCCGCGTACCTCCAGCACATAGGTTTCGCCCGGCTTGATGGGCACGCTGGCCTCGGAGGGGGTGCTGGCTCTGGGAGCACAGGCCGCAAGGACCAACATGCCCGCCATTGTCCACAAACCCAGGAGCGGCCCTTTCATGCCAGGTAGCCTAGCACCGGCGGTTCTGAGGCCAGGACAAGAGGGCGTTAACGACCCGAGAGCCGAAACTCATCTGCCTCTTACCCAATCTCCTGCGGAAGTACCGAAATACCGCAAATTCGCATTTCTAAACGCGCTTTTTCCGTTTGGCTGCCTGCTCCCCCAGGATTTGGTGGGCTTCAATATCCGGCTCGCAATTCTCCAACGAGAAGGTGGTTTGGTTACACCTGCAACGAAAACCCCTGATTGGCTCCCCAGGGCAGTTTCCGGTCACGGCAGGGCCAAGGGATGTGTTACGCTCTAGTTGGTAAGTCTTCAACCGATCTGGACTCACTCGTGAATCCGCACTTCCCCGGTGCAGTTTGATCTTTCTATGGCCCAGTGGTGAGACGTCCCGTGTTCTCTATGGCGCTATTGATCTTGTTCACGCTATTGGCCCTGGTGGGACTGGGGGTGTTGGTTTGCTATGTCTGGAGCGTTACCAACCCCGAGGAGGAACGAGAGGAGCTCGAGCGCTTCAAAGGTCAGGGCGACGATTCCGAACCGAATAAACCCGATGGGGCTGTACTGGATAAGAAGTAATCTAGAAACAGCTATATGAAGGCCAGAAGGACGAAACTGAGCGTCAGGAAAGCTGCGAGATTGGTGGAGTATTTCGTGGCCGAGACCACGCAATTCCCACAGGCGGTAACACCCACTATTCCGACCTTCAAATTGTGGAGGCTTGGAGCGCCTGTGATGGAAGGCTAAGTCCTATGGAGAACTACCAGATAGGCCAGACTGTGCGCGTCGAGTTCTGGAAATACCCCGCCGATACCCTGCACTACTGGTGGGAGGCCCAGGTGTGCGAACTACGCGAGGAAGGGATGCTGGTCTACATGCCGCTGGGTTTTGCGTTTCACCACGTCAGCAAAAACCGGGTGCTGCGGGTGGATCACCAGGCTTACGTGGCTTTTTTTGTGGGGCGCTGGTACTCGGGAGGGCCCGACCTGGACGCCGAGGGAAAGGTGCTGGAGTACTACTGGAACATTCAGACGCCTCCCCGCTTTGAGCCAGGCCGCATCTGGCAGTACGACCTGGAAATAGACGTCAAGTGCAGGGCTGACCACCACTGCCAGACCTTCGACCTCGAGGAGTTCGCGGCCAAGGCCCCGCTTTATCCCGCCGAATGGATAGAGCAGGCCACCGGTGCGGTGGAGCAGGTGCAGCGCCACATGCGAAGGCGGCAGTGGCCGGTGCTACCGCCGGGGCCGGGGAGATCCTGGCTCGAGCGGGTGTAGCAAGCCTGTAGCTCTTGACCCCTGTCCCTTCACCCTGGACAATCTACTGGTATGCGAGGCCTGTCCAAGCGCGTCAAAACCATGAAGCCCTCCTCCACGGTGGCGGTGAATGCCAAAGCCCTCGAGCTGCGTCGTCAGGGGGTAGACCTGATCGCCATGACTGCCGGCGAGCCCGACTTCGATACCCCCCAGTTCGTTAAGGACGCCGCGGCCAGGGCCATGGCTGCGGGTAAAACCAAATACGCCCCGCCTGCGGGCATCCCCGAGCTGCGCGAAGCCATCAGTGCCAAGTTCAAACGCGAAAACGGCCTCGAGATTCCCCCCGACCAGACCGTGGTAACGGTGGGAGGTAAGCAGGCCCTCTTCAACCTGTTTCAAGCCATCCTCGACCCCGGCGACGAAGTAATTGTGATTGGGCCGTACTGGGTCAGCTATCCCGAAATGGCCCGTTTTGCCGAAGGGGTGCCGGTGGAAGTCAACACCGGCCCCGAGTCGGGCTTCATCCCCGATCCCGCCGAGGTCGAACACAAGATTACCCCCCGCACCAAGGCCATTGTGCTCAACTCGCCCGGCAACCCCACCGGAGCGGTCTACCCCAAAGAGGTGCTGATAGCCATTGCCGAACTGGCTAACAAGCACGATCTTTATATTATTTCCGACGAAATCTACGAGCACCTTATTTACGAAGGCGAACACTTCTCGCCTGCTCACGTGGCCCCCGACCGCACCATCACCATCAACGGTGCGGCCAAAGCCTACGCCATGACCGGCTGGCGCATCGGCTATGCCGGTGGCCCCAAGGATGTCATCAAGGGCATTATTGACGTTTCCAGCCAGTCCACCACCAGCCCCGACACCATCGCCCAGTGGGCCATGGTCGAGGCTCTTAACAACGTGGAGGAGGCGCAAAAATTCATCTCCATGGCCCGCGAGGCCTACCGTGCAAGGCGGAGCATCATTGTGGATGGCCTGAACGCCCTGGGCTTGCCCACGCCCCAGGTGAACGGCGCTTTTTACGTGCTCTCCGACGTGTCCAAAATTGACCCCGACGAGAACCAGGCCGCCCTCAAGCTGCTCAACGAAGCCAGGGTGGCGGTGGTGCCCGGCACCGACTTCGCGGCCCCCCACCACGTGCGCTTCAGCTACGCTACCAGCGAGGCCAACATCCGCAAGGCCCTGGAGCGCATCGCCTCAATTCTCTAAAAATCTGGTTTGGACAACCTGTTTCTAACCATGACGCTTGAGTAACGCTCCAGCAGTTACGCTGCGCGAACGGTGCTTACGGTCGCACCGAATTGCTGCCCTCGGAGCTTTATACACGGAAGAGCCTGGGGAGAACGGAGGGCTTCAGTACCGCCGCCTGCGCTGGGGCAGCAATAAAAGAATTACCCCGATGACCACCAGGCTATCGGCCAGGTTCCAGATAGGAAAGTTGTCCAGAATGGCCAGCCCGGTGCGGTTGATATCCACATAGTCCACCACCCAGCCGTGACCCAGCCGGTCCACCGCGTTGCCGAGGGCGCCTGCGGCAATCAGGGATAAGGCAATCTGGCCTAGCAGTGAGACTCGGCGATGGTTCATGCTCAGGTAGATCAGAATCCCGATACCCACCACCAGGCTCACCCAGACCAGAATGCGGGCGCCCCCCTGGAAGATGCCAAAGGCCGCGCCGGTGTTTTTGATAAAGGTGGCGTCTACAATCCAGAACAAATTGGTCAGGAAAATAGCGCCTACCCCAGGGTCGAAGATACGGGGGCCCACCGCCCACAGCACCACCAGTTTGATGGCCTGGTCGGCGACCAGCAGGGCAGGAACCAGCCAGGTGGCAATATTCATACCGCTGGGAAGTCTAGCACGATAGCGTGAGGGTATGCTATACTCGTTGCCGTTGCCCTGAAACAAGGGGTTGCCCCCTTGTGTTGGCAGTTAGGAGTCCTGCGATGTCGAAGATTTGCGAGATTAGCGGCAAGCGCCCCACGGTGGCCTACAGCATCATTACCCGTGGTAAGGCCAAGCGTGAAGGTGGGGTGGGTAAGAAGATTACCGGCTACACCAAGCACTGGCAAGAACCCAACCTGCGCAAAGTGACCGTAACGGTGGCCGGACAGGCCATTACCTTCCGTGTGGCCAACAGCCACGCCCACAAGGTCTACGAGCTGGTCGAGCGCTCCAAGGGTATGAAGCTCGAGGGCCTCACCGCCAAGCAGATCAAAGCTCGCCTGTTGAGCCTGCTATAAGAAAAAAAGTCCTGAAGGACACAGCACGCTGTGTCCTTTTTTGTTTTGATCCGGGTAAGTAGAGCGTCGTATATATAGCCATGTGGCCAAAAGGAAAAGTTGGCCAGAAGGCGCATCAACCCGTATCTCAAACGAACCGCCGTCTTTGCGAGGAGGCCAGAGGCCGACGAAGCAATCCAGAAGAAGTTTGCCAAACTGCTTGCTGGGTAGGGCGATCTGGATTGCTTCGCATTCTGCGGATGCTCGCAATGCGGATGCTCGCAATGACTTCCCGTATTTCAGTGAAGATGTACAGGCATCTATACGACTATGTACTCAATACACCGTCGTAGAGATGGTCGTACGCCTCCAGGTTTCTGGGAGGGATTGACCTCGTGCCCCCTCCCTACTGCGTAGGGAGGGTGGGGGAGGGTATTGGGTGAGGCCCTCAACCGCTCGACTACACAAAGTC
>CAZIXH010000026.1:0-4797 GCA_964543055.1 uncultured bacterium | reverse complement strand
CCCTGCACCACCGCCGTAATCTGGCTGGTCAGGTTGCCGTGCAGCTTGACCCAGGCCCGCCCCCCCGAGAGCGAGAGTTCTGCGGCCAGCACTTCTTCGGGCTCGGACATCAGGTGCTGGGTCTGGACCCTGGCCTCCTCGAGCAGAATCCGGTAGTCACCGGCCTGCACCACATCGGCCTCGAGCCGGGCCAGCCAGCGCTGAAGGCGGGGGCGCAGCTTCTGGTACTCGAGGTGCAGAAGCTCGAGCTCCGAAAGCCTGGCCTGGGCCGCAAAGTCTGCGCTATCGACATCCACCCGCATCTGCACATAGGCATACAGCGGCCCCAGGGTATCGCCAAAGGTGTTGAGCTTCTCCACCAGGGCCCAGAAGGTAGGTTGGTCGGTAGAAGCTCCCTTCTGGCCAATGCGGTGGGTCTGTACAAAGTCCTGCAAATCCCGCAGTTGAGCCTCCACCTGGCTCCAGGCAGCCAAAAACGCATGGGACTCAAATCCTGGGAACAAAGAATCCAGGTCCCAGGTAGGAAGCTCGGCGGTGGCTTGGCTCATAGGCCCAAGTATAGGGATTCGGCTCGAGTCGGGATAGAATCCAGGGCATGTATTTTCCGGTGCGAGTCCCCCTCGAGGTGCGTTTCAGCGACCTGGACACCCTCAAGCACGTTAATAACGCAGTCTACCTGACCTACGACGAGGTGGCACGGGGCCACTACCTGCGGCGGGCCGGGGCTACCATAGACAGCGGCCATTTCGTGATGGCGCGGGCCGAGGTGGACTACATTCAACCCATCCTGTTCGAGCAGCAGGTGGAGATTGCCCTGCGGGTGGAGCGGGTGGGCAACTCGAGCTTCCGCACCCATAGCGAGATCTGGGCCAATGGAGCCCTGGCCGCCCGCATCAAGGTGGTGGTGGTCTGGCTGGAAGACGGTAAACCCACCCGCATCCCCGACTGGTTGCGCAAGGCCATCCGAACCCTGGAAACCGAACCGGTGGAGGGCTTGTAATGGCATCTTTGCCTGGATATTGCATGTCATGGGAACGGTCAGGTAGGGAACCGGGGTCAGGGGTCAGGCCCCTGAAAACACCTAACCCAACTTGTGAGTCGCTGAAAGTTGGGTGTATTGCTGAGGTTGGTACAGCACTGGACTCCCTTGCCGAGAGCGATTTAGCCCGCGCCCAGCAAATGTCACCAACCCACCCGGCACAAAATCCGCCGTCTCCGGCCCGAGCCCAGGCGAACAAACCTATCGGTGGCAACGTACAGGATTACTCTTGCTCAACCCCTACATTCACGCCCATCAAGAGCTCAATAGCTTTTTCCAGCATCAGGTCGCGCCCTTCAGCCAGGGCCTGAAAGTCGTCGGAAAAGCTCACGCTGGGGGTTACGCGGTCGGGGTAAAAGCTGCCATCCTTACGCTGGGCCCTCGAGGTGGTCACTTGCAGGCCCGAGCCATCGCTCAGGCGTAAGAAAATGGTAGCAGTATTGCCCACCCCGGCGGTGGGCTGCCCAATCACCGGGGCCTGGCGGCTTTCCTGTAAGTCGAAGGTAAAGTATTCCGCACACGAAGCCGTGCGCTCGTTCACCAGCACCACCACCGGGCCTGTCCAGCGAACCGCCTGCACCTCGTACTGTGGGCGGTCTCGGCCCCCTGAACGGAAGTAGTAGTAGCCGTCTTTGTAGCCCTGCTCGCTGGCGCGCATGTTGTCCTGCAACCGCCGGTAGGTTTCTTCAACAAACGCCCCTGCCCCCACCAGGCACTCGCTCAGTACCCCGCCGCCGTTGTTGCGCAGGTCAATCACCATGCCTTTGGCTCCCGCTGCCTGGGCCTGGCGTACCAGTTCGTGAACGCGCGGCCCCACCTGCTGATAGCCGCTAAACGAGGGGATGCGCAAGACCGCCACCCCATCCGAACGCAGGTTGAGCGAGGGGAGTTGACGCAGGGAGATGATCCTGGGGCGCACCTCCACCTCGAAACGCTGCTGCACCCGCTGGATGGTCAGGCTGACCGGCCCTCCTGCGCTCAGGCGCTCGCGCAGGAAGTTGCTACGCTCTGCTTCAGCCTGGGGCAAGGGCTCGCCATTCACTGCCAGGATGCGATCCCCCCGGCGCAAACCCACTTCCTCCGCAGGGGTCTCGGCGCTCACCTCCACCACCAGCAGGCCCTCGAGCCCCGGTACCACCTGGAGCTGCACGCCCAGTTGGGGTCGACTGCTGCTGGTTCCGGCCAGGCGACGCTGGATTTCGGCGTAGTCTTCTGGGGTGAAGTAGCGGGTGTGACGATCCCCGATTTCAGCCACCAGCGAGGCAATCACCGTGTAGGCTTTGTTCGCAGGGCAAACAACCTCCTGGGCGCAGATTTTCTCGAGCTCCCCCTGGTACTTCTGTCGAAGTTCCTGCGGCCTGACCTGCGAAAAACCCCCGTAGTAGTCGTTCAGCAAACGACTCACTTCGCTGAGCAAATCCTGGGCCGGGCTGGCCAGACCGAGCCCCGCCCACAACACCAGCACGACCCCCCAAAACCGCCGTTTGTCCATGCTCTATTTTTAGCGCCAAAGTTTGGAATGTGGGTTGTCTAAATCACAACTGCGCAGGCAATACGGGTTCGTCCAGTGTCGCAGGTCTCAGGTCTCAGGCCGCAGGTCACAAAGCTTTCGGCCTTCAGCTTTCGGCTTTCGGCCTTCGGCTTTGAGCTTTCAGCTTTCGGCTTTTGGCCTTCAGCTCTGATCGGCCTCCTACGGCATCCTGAAGGTCTCGGGCCTGAGCACCGGGTTGACCCGGGCTTCTTGCACCCTAACCTCGGCAAACAGGGTGCCATCGGCGTAGAGGCGGGCTTGGAAGGGAATCTGGATACCCGAGACCCGCCGCAGGTCGGCGTAGAGCACCGTCATTTGCCCCTGGCTATTCTGGTAGCGTTCGGCGATGAGCTGGTGCTGGGCATTTACCAGATAGGTGGTCTTGCTGCCCTGGGTCGTGACTTCTACGGCGGTTCCTGTGCGGTCGCCAAAGGTGCGAGGCCCCAACAGCCGGGCCTGCTCCCTTCCGCTACCTCCCTGGCGCAGGCCGTACCAGGTCTGAAACAGTCCGTTGCGAAGCTCCTGGGCCAGTTCGGGCTCGAGGGCCTTGCTCCCCGAGACCACGCTCCAGCTCTGGCCACCGGCGGGGGTTACCTGGAGTACCTGAATGAGCTTGGAGCCATCGCGGTACTCCACCCTGAGCCGCCTGGAAGGAAAATCTGCATACGAAACCACCGTTAGCTGGTTCTCCGGTTGCGGCCCGGAAAAGGTGGTCAGGGTGGCGGTTTCCTGGTAGGTACGCAAATTGGCCAGGGCCGGCCCGCCGTGGGCAAGGCGCATTTTTTCCAGCAGTTGGGCGGCCTCCGGAGCCACCTGGGCCAGTCCCAGGGCGCATAGCATTACTACGAGCCCCAGCGTGTAGTTCCATCTCGGCATCATCCGGCCCAGGGTATCGCAGGATTGTGTATGTCAGATAAGGTCTGCCTGAGCACCGCTGGCCTGGGTTTTGAGTTACCCCGCATGGGCGTATAGTATGGCCCCATGCCGGAAGAAACCAAACCCACCGAGGCCAAACCCACGCCGCAAGACCAGCTCACCACCACCCAGCACAGCATCCGCATTGGAGGGAAGGAACTGCGCTACAGCGTGACCTGCGGAACTGTGGTGCTGCGCGAAGAATCGGAAAAGGACGGCACCGCCGAGGGGCACAAACCCAAGGCCACGGTTTTTTTCGTGGCCTACACCAAAGAGGGCGTAAGCGACCGCAGCCAGCGACCCATTACCTTTTCCTTCAACGGGGGGCCGGGTTCGTCCTCGGTCTGGTTGCACCTGGGCCTACTGGGTCCCAAACGGGTGGAGATGGGCGACGCCGGCGCCCTTACCCCCCCACCTTACCGCCTGGTAGACAACGAACACACCCTGCTCGAGGTGAGCGACCTGGTCTTCATTGACCCGGTCGGTACGGGCTACAGCCGCATGGTGGAGGGCGAGAAAACCAAGGAGTACCACGGCTTCAAGCGCGACCTCGAGAGCGTGGGGGAGTTTATTCGCCTCTACACCCACCGCTACGGGCGCTGGACCAGCCCCAAGTACCTGATCGGCGAGAGCTACGGCACCACCCGGGCGGCGGGCCTGTCGGGCTATCTGCAAGAGCGGCACGGCATGTACCTGAACGGCCTCATGCTGGTCAGCAGTATTCTGGAGTTCTCCACCGCCCGCTTTGGCCCCGGCAACGACCTGCCGCACATCCTGTTCTTGCCCACCTTTAGCGCCACCGCCTGGTATCACGGCAAGCTCCCCAAAGACCTACAACAAAAACCGCTCGAGGCCCTCTTGAAGGAAGTGGAAGCCTTCGCCGAAGGCGAGTACGCCCTGGCCCTGATGCAAGGCAGCAAACTGGCCCCCACCGAGCAAAAGCGCATAACCCAGAAGCTGGCCCGCTACACCGGGCTTTCGGAGGCGTACGTGCTATCCAGCAACCTGCGCCTGGAAATTTTCCGCTTTACCAAAGAGCTTCTGCGTGCCGAGCGCAAAACCGTGGGTCGGCTGGACAGCCGCTTTACCGGCACCGACCGCGACGCTGCCGGGGCTGCCTTCGAGTACGACCCCAGCTATGCCGCCATCCAGGGGCCCTACACCCCCACCGTCAACCAGTACGTGCGGCAACACCTGGGTTTCGAGCGCGACCTGCCCTACGAAATCCTCGCAAACCTGTCTCAGAACTGGAGCTACAACGAATCAGCGAACCACTAACCGAATTGGTCCCGCACGCGACCGAACGAGCGTC
>CAZIXH010000025.1:0-7023 GCA_964543055.1 uncultured bacterium | reverse complement strand
CCAGCAGCCAGCAAAAGCTTAAAGGTGCAGGTGAGCGAACCAACGCTGCCCCAGCCGACCACCACCCCACCTAGCCGGATTCGTATCGAGGAACGCCTCGAGCCGCCCTTTGAGGTGCTCGAGCCACCGCCTGCCAGCCGCCGGACATTTTTGCTCTGGCTCTTGATTATTCCGCTTTTGTTACTGGTCGGGGGGGTTGGCCTGTGGTTGCGCTCGAGGATGCCGCCATCGGGACAAACCACGGTTTATCCGGTGGAGTTTCGCCTGCAGCCCCCCGGCCCCGGTGCCAGTATTGTGCTGCTGGAAATTCCCGAAGGTTCCAAAATGCCGCTCAACACCGAAATTGCCCAGCTCCCCGGACGGGTAGACTTCGACAAACCCGGTGTCTACCGCATTCGTGTGCGGGTGCAGGGCCGGGCCCCGGTGGAATCGCTGATCGAGGTGCCCAACCCTGGCGGAGTAACCATTAGTCTGCGGTAGAGGTCAGCCAGGTTATACCTGCGGTCAGGTGGGCAAACAGGCTTTTTGACCTCTGACCCTCGACGCTCACTTTCCCTGGCCTTATGCTGCTGGCATGAGTGTGGTTATCCTCGACTATGGCTCCCAGTACACCCGCCTGATAGCCCGCCGCATCCGCGAGTTGCGAGCCTATTCGGTCATACTGCCGGGAACCGCCAGCCTGGAGCGCATCCAGGCTGAAAATCCCCAGGCCCTGATTCTGTCGGGGGGGCCGGCCTCGGTGTTCGACCCTGCCAGCCCCAGACCTGCGCCGGGGGTGCTCGAGCAGGGCTGGCCCACCCTCGGCATCTGCTATGGCATGCAGTACCTGGCTCAACGCTATGGCGGCAAGGTCGAGCGAGCCGGACGGCGGGAGTATGGCAAGGCCAACCTGGTCTTTCACGACGGCCCGCTTTTTGCGGGGCTGGAGGGCGAATTGCAGATGTGGATGTCGCACTCCGACGCCGTAACCGAGTTGCCCGAAGGCTGGCGTGTGATTGCCAGGACCGATGAAAACCCAGTAGCAGGCATTGCGGCGCCGGATGGGCGTACCTTTGGCGTACAGTTTCACCCCGAGGTGGTGCACAGCCCCAAGGGGATGCAGGTACTGGAGAATTTCCTCGAGCTGGCCGGGGTCGAGCGCGACTGGACGGCAGAGCACACCCTGGAAAACCTGATTGCCGATATTCGCGCCCGGGTGGGCGACGACAAGGTGATGCTGGCCGTGTCGGGAGGGGTGGATTCCTCTACCCTGGCCCTGCTGCTTTCGCGGGCCATTGGCGATCAGCTCACGGCGGTGTTTGTGGATCATGGCTTGCTGCGCCTGGGCGAGCGCCTCGAGGTCGAACAGGCCCTGCGTCCTCTAGGGAAGGCCTTGCGGGTGGTGGATGCCTCGGAGCAGTTTTTGGCGGCCTTGCAGGGGGTGTCCGACCCCGAGCAGAAGCGCAAAATAGTGGGACGGGAGTTCATACGGGTCTTTGAGCAAGAGGCCCGGCAGTTGTCCGCTCAAGGCTACCGATGGTTGGCCCAGGGGACGCTTTACCCCGATGTGATCGAGTCGGCGGGCAGTGGCGAGGGCAGCGCCAACATCAAGAGCCACCACAACGTGGGGGGGTTGCCCGAAGACTTGAAATTTGAGCTGCTCGAGCCCTTCCGCTACCTGTTCAAAGACGAAGTGCGTGAACTGGCTTTGCTGCTGGGCCTGCCCGAACCCATTCGCATGCGCCATCCCTTTCCGGGGCCGGGTCTCTCCATTCGCATTCTGGGGGAAGTCACCCCCCAGAAGCTGGACATTTTGCGCCGCGCCGACGATATTTTTATCTCGAGTTTGCGTGACTGGAACCTCTACGACCAGGTTTCGCAGGCGGCGGCCATCCTGACGCCCATGCAGAGCGTGGGGGTGATTGGGGATGAACGCAGCTACGGCTATGTGCTGGGTTTGCGGGCGGTGTCCACGGTGGACTTCATGACCGCCGACTGGGCCCGTTTGCCGCTGGATTTTCTGGACGAAGTGGCCCGCAAAATTACCCGCCAGGTTCCAGAGATCGGGCGGGTGGTCTACGACATTACCAGCAAGCCCCCGGCCACCATCGAGTGGGAGTAGAGCGTTATCCACGAGTGGAGTTTGGTCGGGACGACCCCCATCGGGATACAACTCCAGTGGCCGATGGGGTGGGCAAAGCCCTCATCAGTTTTCGCGTCCTGGGCGCTTTGCCGAGTGTTGCTGGGAACCGATAGAGACGGTTTTGGAGCTGAAGAGCCCTTATACCAACTCTGCGCCTGAGCGGCGCTAGACGCGCCAGGGGGCGCGTCCGAGGGACTTGTACATCGCTTTTGGGTCACTTCTGGGCAGATTTGGTATTAGCTACGGTTAGAACCTTTGCTCTGCTCCTCGAGCCAGCTCACCGCCGCCGATTGCAGGATGCGGGGGCTGGCTCCGGATTGCTGCTCGAGGCTTTGCAGGTAGGCCTCGAGGCGCTCGTCGGCAGCCATGGCCTTGACGGAGTTGGCCAGGCGCATCCAGGCCATGGTGAGCTGGTCGGCTTCGTCTATGGGCAGGCTGATGTGTGACAGTTGCCAAATTTGCTCGGTGAGCCAGCCCCACATCACCATCACCTGGCCCTTGGAGATGCCCCGGTTCAGGTGCACCTGACCGACCAGGATTTGCCAGGCGAAGTACTCGAGGTTGAAAGGCCCCGTAATGGTGCGCCGGTACCAGTCCCGCAAAACCTGTTCGCGCATCGCACGCTCACCCTCACGGAACACCGCGCGGGTGGCCGGATGGCTGAACAGGGTGTCGTAAAAGCCGTTGATAATCGGGTCTTCCCAGCGTTGTAACTGCGGTAGATAGGTTTTCAGGGTGTGCTCGTCCTGGATGCCAAAACGTGTGACCGGAGGCAACCCCTCCCAGACGGCCTGGGCAACTTGAAAATACCCTTGCAAGGACGGGTTCATGTATCCAGGGTAGCGTAGCTGTAGTGGGCAATTTGCCCCATAGCGTGCTTGCACCAGTGTTGCTTGCACCAGCAGTGGTTACACCCGCTGTGTCTGCACCAGCACGGCGGCTTGGCTATGCAGACTTCCTCTCACCAACACCGTGTGTTGAATGGGGGAGGCGTGGGGTATGCAAAACAAAAACCTTCCCTAAAGCAGGGAAGGTTTGAGTATGGCGGGGGTGTCAGGCCGAGCGGGCTTTGGTGGCGGATTTGCGTTGCTGCTCGCGGGTCTTATACCAGACCACCAGGGCCGAGACCACGTAGATAGAGGAGTACGTACCCACGATGAAGCCGACCAGAATCGCCAGGGAAAAGTCGCGCAGCACGGGGCCGCCCAGGAAGAGCAGGGCCAGAATGGGGAGCATGGTGGACAACGAGGTCATCACCGTGCGCGAGAGGGTCTGGTTGATGGAGGCATTGACGATCTCGTAGTAGCTGTGTCCGCGCATCAGCTTGAGGTTTTCGCGGATGCGGTCAGAAATAATCACCGAGTCGTTGATGGAGAAACCCACGATGGTGAGCAAGACGGCCACTGTCGGGATAGAGAATTCCAACCCCAACAAACTGTACATCCCGGCCACAATCGCTACATCGTGACCCACCGCAATCACGCTGGCTACCCCGAAAACCCAGTCGAAGCGGAACGCCACATAAATCAAAATAAGCGCCAAACCCACCAGTACGGCCAGAATGGTGTTCTGGCGCAGCTCGGCCCCGATGGCCGGGCCTACCGTTTCGGACTGGAGGATGGTGGCTTGCAGCCCTTGCTGGAACTTCTTCTCCAGTTCGATGCGCTGTTCTTCGCTCACCTGCCGCACCCGTACCGAAAACTCGTTGCCGCTAACGCTGGAAAGCGAGGTGATGACCGACTCGGCCCCGCGTATTTCGGCAATCCCGGCGTTGTCCAGGAAGCTACGAATCTGATCGGCCCGGGTGTTGTCGGGTACCCGGATGGTAAAGGCGGTGCCGCCGGTAAAGTCAATGCCGAAGTTGAAGCCCTTGGTTAGCACAATGCCTGTCGCAATCACCGCCAGCCCCAGCGAAGCGGCGGTCACGTAGCGAGAAATGCCCAGGAAGTTGATTTTGGTGCCCCATAGCCAGTAAGGGGGCTTGACCTCGCGGCGGTCGCCGATAATTTCCAGAAGCCAGCGGCTAAAGACCAGGTTAGAAAAGACCGAGGTCACCACCCCCAGCGCCAGCATCACCGCAAAGCCCCGCACCGGCCCGGTGCTGTACTGATAGAGCGCAGCGGCGGCCAGCAGGTGGCACATGTTTACGTCCAGAATGGTGATGATGGAGTGGGAGAAGCCACCCGGAATGGCCTGGCGGAACTTCTTACCCATCTTGAGCTCTTCCTTGATGCGCTCGAAGGAAAGCACGTTCCCGTCCACCGCAGCGCCCAGGGTCAGAATCAGACCGGCGATGCCCGGCAGGGTGAGGGTGGCGCCCAGCATGGAAATGGAGGCCAGCAGCAGGATGGAGGTATAGATCAGGCCCAGCGCGGCGACCAACCCCATCCAGAAGCCGTAGTAGGCGAAGATCAAGACAAACAGCAAGACCGTGCCGATAATCCCGGCTTGAATACCGGCATTGATGGCATCCTGGCCCAGGGTGGGGCCAATGGCGCGGGTCTCGGCTACTTCCAGTTTCACCGGCAGTGAGCCGGAGCGTAGCACCAGGGCGATGTCGGAGGCTTCCTGGACGCCTGAAAGCCCTTCAATAACCGCTCGCCCCCCCGCGATGGCCTGGCGGATGTTGGGGGCAGTAAAGACCTTGTCGTCCAGCACCACCCCGAGTTGGCGGTTGACGTTGGCCCGAGTGGCCTCCTCAAACTTACGCGCACCTTCAGGGGTGAATTCCATATCCACCTGGGGTCGCCCAAACTGATCAAAGGAGGCATTGGCGGTACGCAGGTCTGCCCCGGTGAGCAAGGGTGGCCCCAGGTCTTGGAGCTTGTACAGGTTTTTCTCGAGTTCAGCGCGGCGAGCGGCCAGCGCAGCGCCTGTCAGGCCGGAATTGCGCAGCTCTTCATTAATCTGGGCGACGGTGATGCCGGTCGCCCCCTGGTTCACGATGCGGAACTCGAGCCTGGCGGTCTGACCAATCAGGTTGAGGGCACGTTGCTGCTGGTCTTGCTTCAGGCCCGGCAGTTCCACCACGATACGGTCGTTGCCCTGCACCTGCACCAGGGGCTCTGCCACCCCAATCGCATTGACCCGGTTTTCGATCACGGTACGGGCCACGTCCAGTTCGGTTTTGGCAACGGATGGGTCGGGGTTGGGGTTTACTACTTTTAGCGTGATGCGCAGGCCCCCTTGCAGGTCGAGGCCCAGGCGAATCAGGCCGTCGCGCGGTAGCAAAGGGTTTTGCGGGTTACGGGCTTCCCAGGGGCGGAAAAGCCCCACCATGGCCGCTATGAGCAGCCCTATCAGAAAAACAGCTTTCCACAAACGGTTGGTCATGTTGATTCCTAATGAAGAGTTGGGGGTCGAGGGCTGGGTAACCTCGAGGGTCTGGAGTTCATAGTCTGGGCGTTAACTTGGAGATGTTGAGTTGTAATCCATCGGCTGCGAGGCTTCGCCCTTCAGCTTTTAGCTATGGGCTTGATGCAATTACCAACTGAGGGCTTAGGCGTTAGCCACCGTCGGTTTGTAGACGGGCATACATCAAGTAAAGCCGCTGATGGGAGGTCGGGTTTGAGTACGGAGGGGTTTGTGAAAAAATTGGGGCGAGGCGGCGGCGGGTGGTTAGTTCAAAGGCTACAGCCATCAGGCCCGCGCCCATAGGGTTGAGCTTGGTTTTGGCCTCGAGCAGCTGCTGGGGAAGGGGGACGGCAGTCCAGCCCTGGCTCAGCCCGCTTCCGGCCTTGGCCCTGCTGGGCGACCAGAAGAGCCCCGGCCCCAGGGCCAGCAAGACCAGGGTTGCGAGGGCTATCCAGCGCTGCCAGTGCTTCATAAATATGACCAGGCTACTTTATAACGCTGCTCAGGGTTTGACCAGTTCAAGCCGCACCGGCAGGGGGGCGGTTTGCAACAGGTCGCTCAGGCGCTCGGTCTCTTGGGGGGAGCTAAAGCCCTGGATGGAGACCACCCCGCCGGTGATGGGGCCCCGAATGGTGGGGGCAATCAGGATACGCCCATCGACCACAATGGCCAGCCGGCGGCCTACGTTGGCCGCGGTAAGGCGGGCGAACTTGGCGGCTCCAGCCCGATTCAGGCGCAGGGTCAGGGCGGGGCGGCCCGACTCCCCCTGGCCGGCTTGTACCCTGTCCAGGTCACGGTTGGTAAGGGCGGGTGCTTCCAGGTCGGTGGGCCGGATTTGAGCAACGGTACGATTGCTGGCGCTTGTTTTGACCAGCTGAAGGGCCAGATTGCCCCGCTGGGTAAGCAAAGCATTGACCCGGTTGTGTACCGCAGCCTCGAGCGGCGGCAGGCGCACAATCACGGTGCTGTTTTGAACCTCGAGCCGAAAGCCCCGCACCCCGACGTTTTGCAGACGCCGGGATAACAGGCGGCGGGTTTCTTCGAGCGTGCCGGGGTTTACGTTCCCAACTGTACGCAAGCGAACCGCTTCCAGACGGGCTTCGGTAGCCTGGGTCTGCCGGGCGCGGTACTCGTTCAGGTCGCGGAAAAACGTAGACAGGCTCACGAAGAACACCACCAGCAGGATCACCGGAATCAGGGTGAACAACAGATTGAAAATCCACCGTGCGATGTTTCCCATGGACACCACCGTAGCTGAAAGGGGCTCGAGGGTATGCACCGCTAGGGGAAATGGCGAATACCCAACTGGTCACACCCTTTTACAACAGAACAGTCCGCGAACCGCTCTAGTCGGTGGCCACTTCGACCTGCTGGCTGGCCTCGAGGATATCGCCCTCCTGGAACTCGGTAAAGCCATCGAGCATGATGCCGCACTCGACGCCCTGAGCCACTTCGGTCACGTCGCCCTTGCCGCGCTTCAGGCCCTCCACCCTACCCGTCCCTGTTTCTTTTCCCTTGCCCCCCACCCGCCCCACGGCCTTGCGCGG
>CAZIXH010000024.1:0-2741 GCA_964543055.1 uncultured bacterium | reverse complement strand
CCACCTCATCTTTTTTGCCCATTCCGGCCAGCCGACTGGCGGCCAGGGCGGCTTGCTCGGTGACTCGAGCAATCTCCAGCACCAACAGCCGTTCAATGTCCATCTCGGTCTCGAGTTCCATACTCAGAGCTTACCAGGGTTCGCAGGGGGTATGGGCCTGGAAGCACTACCAGACGAGGTTTTACGGCTTGTGTCGGCTCCAGAGCGTACGGGCAAGGTCGGCGGGGGTAATGCCCTGCTCGGCCAAAACAAACAGCAAATGGAAGAGCAGGTCCGAGGCTTCCCACTCGAGCTCCTTGCGGTCAGTGTTCTTGGCCGCAATAATCACCTCGCCGGCTTCCTCCCCGATTTTCTTGAGTACCCGGTCCAGGCCGGCCTGATGCATTTTGGCCACGTAAGAGCCCTCGGGAAGTGTTTCGATGCGGTGCTGAATGGTGCGGTAGACCCTCTCCAGCACCTCGCCCAGGTTAGGGGTAGCGGAGGGGGTCAGGGGGTGGTGGAAGCAACTCTCGGCCCCGGTGTGGCAGGCCGGGCCATGGGGGATGACCTTGTACAACACCGCATCCTGGTCGCAGTCGAGAACCACTTCAATAACCTCTTGGGTGTGCCCAGAGGTGAGGCCCTTGACCCACAACTCGCCCCGGCTTCGGCTCCAAAAGGTACTCCGGCGGGTCTGGAGGGTTTGTTCCAGGGCTTCGCGGTTGGCATAGGCCAGGGTGAGTACCTGGCCGGTGTGAGCATCTTGCACAACCACCGGAACCAGGCCGTTGGCATCGAACTTCACATCCTCGAGGTTCATGGGTACCGTTCCCTTTCGTTGGTGGGGTGGGTGATTTTATGCCTGCTCATCGGCCAGAGGCGGCTCAATCCGCATGGGAATCCCCTCCTGGGCCAGGTAGGTTTTGAGTGCCGGGATGGGAATCTCGCCAAAATGAAAAACGCTGGCGGCCAGGGCTGCGTCGGCGATGCCGTCTTGCAGAACTTCGGCAAAATGTTCTTTGCGGCCCGCGCCCCCCGAGGCAATGACGGGGATTCCTACCACCTGCGAAACGGCGCGGCAGAGCTCGAGGTCAAAACCTGCTTTGGTCCCGTCGGTGTCCATGCTGGTCAGCAGGATTTCCCCGGCCCCCAAGCGAGCGCCCTTCTCGGCCCACTCCAGCGCATCCAGGCCGGTAGGGGTGCGGCCTCCGGCCACGTACACCTCCCAGGCGTTGCCTTTTCGCCGTGCGTCTATGGCCAGCACCACTGCCTGGTTGCCGAAGTGGTCGGAAAGCTCCTGAATCAGCTCGGGCCGCTTGACCGCCGCCGAGTTCACCGAGACCTTGTCGGCCCCGGCCAGCAACAGGGCCCTGGCATCCTCGAGGCTGCGAATACCCCCACCCACCGTGAAGGGAATGAAGACCTGCTCGGCTACCTGGGTGGCAATCTCGAGCAGGATGCCCCGTTCTTCGTGGGTGGCGGTAATGTCCAGGAACACCAGCTCATCGGCACCGGCCAGGTTGTAGGCCTTGGCCGACTCCACCGGGTCGCCGGCATCGCGCAGGTTCACAAAATTGATGCCCTTGACCACCCGTCCGGCGTGGATATCCAGGCAAGGGATGATGCGCTTGGCTAACACGCAGTTGATTGTCGAAGATTGCGCCATAAAGCGCAAGGGTGGAACCTGGGTCAGCCCCACCTAGTGGTCTGTAAGTAAATTCCTATGTCATTCCGAACGTAGCGAAGCGAAGTGAGGAATCCGATGCGCCTCAGTCCACAGTATGCGCGATACCCATGCAGCATAAGATTCCTCGTTGCACTGCGTGCGCCTCGGAATGACAACGAGTAATCAAGTGCAGAAGTTGGGTTCATTGGAGACATCCCAAATACTTTGTTACCAGACCACTAGAACAGGCTGGGTCTTGTGGGCACGAGCGCATTTTGACTACCGCGACAACAGGCTCAGGACTTCCACATGATGCGTAAACGGATAAAAGTCATAAGGCCGGACGAAGCGGAGCCGGTAGCCAGCCTGTACCAGCCGGCCAACATCCCTGGCCCAGGTGGCGGGGTCGCAGGCGATGTAGAGAATCTCTTTGGGCTGGCCTTCCAGCAAAACTGCCAATACTTCGGGGGAAAGGCCGGCCCGGGGCGGGTCAACCATGACCAGATCGGCGGGCAGGTGCTTTGCGAGCACGCGCGCGTCGTCTTGTTTGAAGACCAGGTTTTGCACCCCCAGCCGATCCCGGTCGGCCTCGCCGCGCTTCACTGCGCTGCGGTTGATTTCAATGGCCACCATTTGCTCAAAAAGGGGTGCGAGGTGCAGGCTCAGCACCCCACTGCCCGCGTACAGCTCCACCGCCTTGTGACCCGGAGCAACCAGCCGGGTGGCCTCCCGGAACAGCAGCCCAGCCGCCTTTGGATTAACCTGGGCAAAGCTTTGCACATTTACCGTGGAGAGTACACCGCCAAAGTCTTCCAGAAGGTCGGTGGCCCCCGCCAGGTGTTGGATGCGGCCCCGGAAACGACCCCTGGGGCTTTCTTCTGCCCACACCACCCCCGCCATGCCCTCCTGTACCAGCGCCTGGGCGGTTTTCTTGAAAAACCGGGCCTGCCCGCCAATGAAGCCGACCTGAACCTTGTGTTCGTAGATGGAGCCGCGCAGCACGACCTCCTCGAGGCTCGGGAGCGGCCAGCCAGACAGAAGCTCGAAGGCGGGCTGGAGGGGCTCGGCGATGAGCGGGTCCTGGGAGACCCTAATC
>CAZIXH010000023.1:0-2644 GCA_964543055.1 uncultured bacterium | reverse complement strand
GGTGTCGTTCAGGTCGGTATCGGAGGCCATCTCGGTGCAGACGTTGGCCCTGGCCCAGTCCTCGGCGGCCGCCACCAGCCTGCGCCCGATGCCGACACCCCCGTACGCAGGGGCCACATACCAGCCCTCCAGGTAGCCCACCGGGCTGCCGTCGCAGCCCTCGGCATAGGCCCGCAGCCACACTTCCACAAAGCCCACCAGTTCTGCTTCTTGTTGGGCCACAAAACTTGCCAGATGCTCTCTATTCAGGATTTCCGATACCTCGCACTCAAAACTTTCGGCACTGTCTGGCCATAGGGCGGTGCGCAGCCGGAAATAGGCTGGCAGATCTTGGGTTTGCAGGGGTCGAATATTGGTGGTGGACTCCACAGGAACTCCGATCATACCAACTCTGCGCGTGAGCGGCGCTAAACGCGCCCCTCACTTGCCGCGCCAGGGGGCGCGTCCGAGGGACTTGTATATCGCTTTTGGGTCACTTCTGTGCAGATTTGGTATCAGTAGCTGCCAGGTTGTGCACAAAGCAGGCGGGCTCTGCCGCTATTCTGCAACGCCGCCGACCATCGTGCGATGAACCGAGAGGCTGTAGGGGTCGGACAGATTGCCCTCCAGCACCACCAGGTCGGCCCACTTATTTACCTCCAGGCTGCCCCGGTTGCCCTCGTCTCCCTGGGCCACCGCCCCGCCCATGGTGTAGGCCCAGATGGCCTGTTCCAGACTTATCTGATTGCCCGGGCACAAAGGCTCGAAGAGCGCCGCCTGCAAACCGTTCAGGGGCTCCACTTGCCGCACCACCGGCCCGTCCGAGGAGAACGCCACCGTAAGGCCCGCTTCGAACATGGCCCGCAGGTTGAAGCAGCGGCAGAACCACTCCTCGGGCACGTAGCGCTGGTAGTTGGTTCGCAGTTCGTGCAGAAAAACCGGCTGAGGCACGGCGATGATGCCAAGCTGACGGGCTTTTGCCAGGTGCTCGGGGCCGGCCAGCCCAAAGTGCTCGAGGCGGTGGCGAGGGCCGGGGGCGGTCTGGTAGAGCCGTTCGTAAACGCGTAAAACCTGATCCAAGGCCCGGTCGCCAATGGCATGGGTGCCGATACGGAAGCCCGCTTGATGGGCTTCCAGGGCCAGCGTATAAAGCTCCTCCTCCTCGAAGCGCAAAATGCCGTAGTTGGGGGGCTCTAGCGTTTTGTAGGGCCTCGAGATGGCCGCCGTAGCCCCCGAGAGGCCCCCGTCGGCAAAAAACTTCACCGAGTCGCAGCGCAGCTTGTCGGAAAGGTGCTTCTCGGGCAAGGGAAAGGTCTCGGTGCCCCCGTCCGGGCGGCGGATATAGAGCAGGTTAACCCGGATAGGCAGTTCGCCGCGCGCGTCCAGTGCCCGGTAGGCGGCGTACAGCGGGGGGTCTACGGCGGGGTCGGTGGCGCTGGTGATGCCCAGCGAACGCAGGTACTCGCAGCCGGCCTTCACCCACTGCTCGTACTGAGCCTGGGTGGGCTCACCCATGGCCTTGAATACAAGCCCGTAGGCGGTCTCGTAGAGGATGCCCTGCTCATAGTTGATTTCCCCGCCGGGGACGTGCGTTTCGGGGGTAATGCCGGCCAGCTGCATGGCCCGGCTGTTGACCGCGTGGATGTGGGCACAGGTGCGGGTAAGGAGCACCGGGTTTTGCGGGGCCAGTTTGTCCAGGGCAGCTTTGGAGGGCATGGCCTTTTCGGCGAGCAGGGCCTCGTTCCAGCCCCGGCCCCACAGCCACTCGCCGGGCTTCAGGGCTTTGGCGCGCTCTTCTACCTTCTGGTACATCTCCCCCAGGCTTTGCACCCCGCGCAGGTCGAGCAGGGTGGTGCGAAGCTGCCCTACCTTCCAGATGTGCACATGGGCGTCGTTG
Source organism: uncultured bacterium (assembly GCA_964543055.1). Classification (GTDB taxonomy): domain Bacteria; phylum Deinococcota; class Deinococci; order Deinococcales; family Thermaceae; genus Meiothermus. The sequence goes on along the minus strand of CAZIXH010000023.1, from coordinate 768 downwards.
AAGCCGGGGAGCAAAATGCGGCCTTCCAGATGCACCTTTTGGACCGAAGGGGCCAGGTTCTCGAGGTCGGCCAGCCTGCCTGTAGCGGCAATGCGGCCATTCCGAACAAGGAGGGCCTCGAGAGGCTCGAGGCCGTATACCCCGTTGCGCAGATAGGGGTTCAGGATGGCACCGCCGTACAAAAGCAAATGGCTCATGCGTTCCTTTCCGGGTAGTCTGGGTTGCGCCACACGATAAACACCCCGTAGTTGCCGCAACTGGGGTCATCGAGGTAGTCGGGGATAATGCCCCAGACACAATAACCCCGCTTGAGCTGCACCGAGAGCACCGGGTCGAACATCTCCCCGCGAACCACCCGGGCCACGTACTGCTCGATATAAAGGCTCCGCTGATGGGCAGCGTAGCCTTTGGGCATGGCCCCGGCCACATGGCCCTTCAGACCCAGACGCCGCGCCAGGTTTTGCCGGGCCGTGTAGAGCAAGGTGGAAAGCCCCAGGCCCCTAAACGCCGGGTGCACCCCGATATCGGCCCCATAGAGCCAGTCGCCCGTGGGGTCGTGGGTGGTAAGCCAGTTGTGGCCCACGGCCTCCATGTATTTGTGCTGGAAATGCTTGAAGTCGACGTGGGTTCTGAGGTCGGTGGAGCAGGCGGCCACCCTTCCGCTTTCGCGTTCGATGACCGCGTGCTGCCCCTGGGGGAAAACCCGCATGTGCGCCTGGTAGTGTTCGGCGGTGATCAGTTCGTCCCTTGCCAGCGAAGGAAAGGAAG